>CAZIYK010000184.1:0-4070 GCA_964543445.1 uncultured Flavobacteriales bacterium | reverse complement strand
TCTTGCTTGCTATCTTCTCTGTATGCATTTATTTCATAAAAAGTCTCACTGTCTATTTTATGTTTGAAAATCAAATCATGACTCAATGACTTTGTATTGAATTCTCTATTGTTTTCTCTTAAATCGAAAGGAGCAGTAGTATATTCGATTTTCTCAAATCTAGATCTATCTGATTTTCTAATGTTTGCAGTATATCCAAATGTACTTTTGTCAGAGAAATTATAGTCAAATCCTGTTTTCAAACTATTACTAGTCCTGTTTCTTGTACTATTGCTCTCTTGTTTTATTTCTTTCCCAGAATCAATAAGTTTTCTGTCAAAACTACCTCCAGATTCTCTTTCGTCTTGTTTGTAACCATAGTTTGCAAAGAAATTCCAGTTTCCTTTGTTGTAAGTTAGGTTAAGAGAACCATTATATTTGTTTACTCCCGAAAATTCGTTTGCTGATCCTATTCCTGCATTAGCACTACCATTGAAACCTAGTTTCTTATTTTTCTTTAAGATAATGTTTAAGATACCTGAAATTCCATCAGGATCGTATTTTGCAGATGGATTCGTTATAATTTCTACTTTGTCAATATTTTCGGCAGGAATAGTTGCAAGTAGTTCGTCAGACGACATATTTGTAGGTCGTCCATCAACAAGAATTCTCACATTCTCGTTTCCTCTCAACGATACATTTCCTTCAATGTCAACATCTACAGATGGCAGGTTGCTCATAATATCGGTAGCCGAAGCACCTGCAGTAAGTAGGTCTTTACCAATGTTTACAACTTTCTTGTCTATTTTGTTTTCTATATAAGTTCTTTCGGCAGTTACAGTAACATCATTTATTACTGAAACATCAGGGGTGATTTTTATTACACCTAAATCTACTTTTTTGTTTTCTCTGTTGATTCTTATTTCAGCAGAAGAATATTTTTTATAACCAATAAAATCTATCTGAATTCTATAAGTACCTCCTTTTATTTTCAAGAAAACAAAGTAACCATCAGCATTACTAAGTCCACCTTCCACAATTTTATCAGTTTTTACATCATATAATACAACAGAAGCATATTCTACTTTTGCTCCAGAAATAGCATCAACGATGGTTCCTTTTATCTCACCTGCTCTTTTAGGATTCTCAGCAGGGTTGATGTTTGTTGCTGTAGCGTTTAAAACAACTGATAAAATTAGGGATACTGTGATAAGTATGTGTTTTTTCATGTTTACATTTTTATTTAAGGGCGTAAAAATAGGAAAATGCATTGCAGTAACTAATTTTAAAGCTTGTTATATCTTGGTTTTAACTTACTTTAACATATATCTTAAAATTATGTTAAAGCTTTTGTTTTAGTGTTTTGCTTTTGTGGATGTTAATTACTTGTATGTCATTAGTTTATGTTGTATGTCTTTTAATGTGATATAAGTTTCATAAAAATGATTTACTGTTATTACTTTTGCAACTTCAAAATTTGAATTAAAAAGATAATATTATGTTACATAAATTGGAATTAGAAAAGGATTATACCGATTTTCTTGAGGAGAATGAATTTGCAGGAGTTTATTATAGCTCTCACAAATGTGGTGTTTGTAATACTATGAAACCTCAGGTAGCAGAAGTATTTAAAAATAATAATGTAAAGCTTTCTGAAATTGTTGTAAACGAGCATAGAGAATTGGCTGCACAACAATTAATAATGACTTCTCCAACTGTTGTTTTTTATGAAAATGGAAAAGAGCTTTTCAGAGAAAGTGGATTTGTAGATTTGCAAAAAATTAATAGAAACCTTGGAATGATTACTTCTTAAGGAAATAAAACTTTATTAAAACCAGAATACCCGTAGCTTTTGTTACGGGTATTTTTTTGATGTTTTTTCGAAAAGATGATATTAATTTTAGGTAGTTTTGGACTGTTTTAAAGCTATAAAAAATTATGAAATCGATATATAATTTCAACATTGAGGCGGATACTTACGACGATTATTATTCTACAGATTTAGGTAGGGCAATAGATGAATCAGAAAAAGCTTGTGTACAAAAGTTCTTAGATAGAATTGCTAATCGGAAAATATTAGAGTTAGGTTGTGGTACTGGGCATTGGTCAGGATGGATGGCTAATCAAGGTTTTGAAGTACATGGTGTAGATATTGCCGAAAAGATGTTGGAAAAGGCTAAAGAAAAAAACATACCTAATAGTAAGTTCGAGATAATGAGTATGACTGATTTGCAGTTCAGAGACAATTCTGTAGAAAACATTATTGCTATTACTTCATTGGAGTTTAGTATAGATTTGGATAAAACATTTTCGGAGATAAAAAGAGTTTTGAAACCCAATGGTTTTCTGATTGCAGCGGTGCTAAATTCAAAATCAGTTATTGGTGTTAATAAAGATAATAATCCCACTTTCGTAGATGCCAACTTTTTCACAAAAGAAGAATTAAATTTAAGATTAAGTGAATTTGGAGAACCTGAATTCTGTGAGGCAGCTTTTTTGAATGATAAATTTGAGATAGATTCAGAACAAAAATCAGAACCTGCTATGATTGTAGGTTTTGTGAAAAATACAAAAAATTAGACTAATGAATATTTCTGTAGAAATAAGTATATACCCACTAGACGCTGAGTACGGCGAAAAAGTGATGAATTTTATTAATAAACTTTATAGTTTCGAAGGTTTAGAGATTGAAAGTAATCACATGAGTACTTTGATTTCGGGAGAGTATGATGTTGTGATGAATTGTTTGAATGAATCGATGAAAGAGTCTTTCGAGGAATTGCAAAGTTCTATGGTTCTTAAAATTTCTAATGGTTGTAAAGTGAAATAAATTTATTGTTACAATAATTCAATAACATCTAGTATATAGAAACATCAATCGCTACTTTTGTTACTTAACTGCAAAAAAGAAAAATGTTAGATATAAAAAAAATAAGAGAGCAATTTCCAATTTTAGATCAGAAGCTTTATAAAAGAGATTTTATCTATTTTGATAATGGAGCTACTTCACAGACACCAAAAGTTGTGGTAGATTCTATTTCAGAATATTACTCAACTATAAATTCTAATGTGCATCGAGGTATTCATACTCTAAGTCAGAAAGCTACAGAGGCGATGGAGGATGCTAGGGTAGTGGTACAAAAACATCTGAATGCCAAATCTGCAAAAGAAATAATTTTTACCAAAGGAACTACCGATAGTATAAATATGATTGCACACGCAATGCGATTCATTCTAAAAAAAGGAGATGAGGTAATAGTGTCGCAATTAGAGCATCATTCTAATATTGTTCCTTGGCAAATGGCTTGCGAAATTTCAGGAGCTACGCTAAAATATATTCCTATAAACGAAAAGGGAGAATTAGTACTTGATGACTATGATAAATTACTTACCAGTAATACAAAAATTGTTGCAGTAAATCATGTTTCAAATGCACTTGGTACAATAAATCCCATTGCTGAAATTATAGAAAAAGCTCATAGAGTGGGAGCGTGGGTGTTGATTGATGGAGCTCAGTCTGTACCTCACATGAAAATTGATGTACAAAAGTTAGATGCTGATTTTTATGTTTTCTCTGGGCATAAAGTTTATGGTCCTACGGGTGTTGGAATTTTGTATGGAAAAGAAGAAATTCTGAATAGCCTACATCCATATCAGGGTGGAGGAGAGATGATAAAGGAGGTTACTTTAGAAAAAACAATCTATGCTGATATTCCTTTTAGGTTCGAAGCAGGAACTCCAAATATCGAAGGAAATATTGCTTTAGCATCAGCAATAAATTTTGTTAATGAAATTGGAATTGAAAATATTTCTAAGCACGAGGATGATCTTCTAAAATATGCAACAGAGAAATTAGAGGCTTTAGGAGACATTGAAATTTACGGAACAAGCAAACAAAAAGCTGGAGTGATTTCGTTTAATATAAAAGGAGTTCACAATTCTGATGTTGGTATGATTTTGGATAAATTAGGAATTGCAGTTAGAACAGGAAAACACTGTACACAGCCTATAATGGATTATTTCGGAATACCCGGAACGGTAAGGATTTCTTTTGCTGTGTATAATACCAAAGAAGAGATAGATACTTTTAT
>CAZIYK010000183.1:0-4080 GCA_964543445.1 uncultured Flavobacteriales bacterium | reverse complement strand
ATTTTTGTTCCACTGTATTGAGATATTGATGCAGGGTTCCATTGAAGAGCTCCACTAATATCCATTGTTTTACCTGTTGCAGCTCCACCCATTGACATGTTTACTGCTCCAATTCCTTGCATTAAGTGTCCTGACTGTGCAAATGCTACAGTACTAAATAATGCTAATACGAATGTTAAGTACTTGTTTCTCATTTAAAATATTTATTAATTTATTTTTATTAATATTTACGAGGGCAAATCTATGTAGCATTTGTTGCTAAAAAAACAACATATGTCACTTCCTAAACTAAAATTTGTCACTTAGCGAATTATCATTATATATAAATAATTAAATGTGTTTTTCGACTAAAAAGCAACTAGTCTCATATAGTAATATCATAAAAAAACATCCCCATACAATTAAGTATGAGGATGTTTAGATTGAAACAATATCCTACAGATATTATTTTTCCATCAATTCTAAAGATTGTCTTGCTATCTCTAACTCTTCGTTAGTTGGAATTACAAGAATTTTAACTTTTGAACTCTCTTTATTTATTTCTCTAAGCTCGCTTGAACGTGCCATGTTCTTTTCGTCATCTATCTCAAATCCGAAATAGCTCATATCTCTACAAACCATTTCACGAGCACAAGTATCGTTCTCTCCTACTCCTGCAGTAAATACAATGGCATCTAATCCATTCATTGCAGCAGCGTAGTTTCCGATAAATTGTTTGATACGGTAAGTGTACATCTCGTATGATAATTGTGATACTGGATCACCATTAATCACACATGATTCTATCTCTCTCATATCTGTTTTACCAGTGATACCGTACATTCCAGATTCTTTATTAAGAATTTTATCAACCTCCTCTATAGTGAATCCTTTCTGCTCAACTAAGTAGAAAATAATAGATGGATCGATATCTCCAGAACGAGTACCCATAATAAGACCACTAAGAGGTCCTAGTCCCATAGAAGTATCAATACAAACACCTCCGTCAACAGCAGCCATAGATGCTCCATTTCCGATGTGAATAGTTACTATTTTAGCATCTTTATTTCCTAAGTACTCAATAGCTCTCTCTGAAACGTATTTGTGAGATGTTCCGTGGAAACCGTACTTACGAATACCATATTTCTCATACAATTCTGTTGGCACAGCATATCTATATGCTACTGGTGGCATAGTTGAGTGAAAAGCAGTATCAAATACAGCTACCTGAGTAGCGTTAGGAAATACTTTTTCAGCAACTTCTATACCTGTAAGGTTTGCAGGATTGTGAAGAGGTGCTAATGGGAATAATTTCTTAATCTCAGCTTTTACATCTTCATTAATAATAGTAGTGTTTTTGAAAGCTTCACCTCCGTGCACTACTCTATGTCCTACCACTTGAATTTCTGAAGGATCAGTAATAACACCTAATTCCTTATCAGTAAGCAATTCTGCTACTCTGTTTAATCCAACTGTGTGATTTGGAATATCAAAAACCTCTTTGTGTTTTTTCTCTCCATCTACAAATGTCTTGTGTGTGATAATCCCATCAGTCAAACCAATTCTTTCAACAAGACCACTTGTTAAAGTTTCTTCGTTAGTCATATCAATTAATTGATATTTTATTGAAGAACTTCCTGCATTAATAACTAAAATTTTCATTTTATAATTTTTTCTTTATTTCTATTCTATAAAACTACTAAGCTTCTTGAGCTTGTATTGCAGTAATTACAACAGTATTGAAAATATCATCAACTGTACATCCTCTACTCAAGTCATTAACTGGCTTGTTTAATCCTTGCAACATAGGACCAATAGCTACAGCTCCTGTCTCACGTTGTACTGCTTTGTAAGTATTGTTTCCTGTATTCAAATCAGGGAAAACTAATACCGTAGCTTGACCTGCCACCTCTGAGTTTGGCATTTTACTTTTTGCTACTGATGGATCAACAGCTGCATCGTACTGAATAGGTCCTTCTATCTTTAAATCAGGACGTAAAGCAATAGCTTTTTCTGTAGCCTCTCTTACTTTATCTACTTGCTCTCCAGAACCTGATGAACCAGAAGAATATGAAAGTAATGCTACTTTAGGCTCAATACCGAAAGCTTTTGCTGACTCAGCTGAAGATATTGCTATCTCTGCAAGTTGATCTGCATTAGGATTTACATTTACAGCACAATCACCAAATACTGATACGTGATCTGGTAAACACATGAAGAATACAGATGAAACTGTAGATACACCTGGCTTAGTTTTTATAAACTGGAAAGAAGGTATAATTGTGTGAGCTGTAGTATTAACAGCACCAGACACCATACCATCAGCATGACCTTTGTGTACCATCATTGTTCCGAAATAAGAAACATCTGTCATTGTATCTTGTGCCTTAGTTTCTGATACATTCTTGTGCTTTCTTATTTCGTAATATGTTTTCCAATAGTCTTCGAAATACTCTGAAGTTTCAGGATCGATTATTTTAATCTTTTCTGTATCTAATTTCAGATTAAGAGCATTTGCTTTCAATAAGATATTTTCTTTTTTACCTAATAAAGTAATATCTACTACTTCTTGATTAACTAGATTAATAGCAGCCTCAAGAATACGAGCATCGCTACCCTCTGGTAAAACAATATGTTTTTTCTGTGATTTAGCTCTAGACACCAAATTGTATTGGAACATACGTGGAGTAAGAACGTCAGACTCGAAGTTTTTGAACTTATTCTCTAAAGCTTCTATATTTACGTACTTATCAAAAGTATTTATACTCAACTCCAATTTACGAGTATCATCTGGTCTTATCTTAGCCTTTACATTTCCAATATTATTTGCAGCCATAAAAGTTGAATCTTCAACTGAAATAATTGGAACTACGTTAGACAAACCATCAATCAATCTCATAACTGGCTCCTCAGGAATCAATCCTCCTGAAAGAACTATTGCAGAAATACTAGGATAGTTTTTTGATGCGTTAGCTTGAAGTGCACCGATAATAATATCAGCTCTATCTCCTGGAGTTACCATAAGACAGTTGTCTTGCATACGCTCCAAATAGTTTCTCAACTGCATAGCTCCTACATGGAAAGCTTCTGCTCTGTTATCCATTAAGTCCTCACCGAATAAAACTCTACCTCCTATTGTGTCGCAAACCTCTTTTATAGATGGACTAGAAAGTTTTTTATCAAGTGGAATAACTCCTATTACAGTATCATTTACATTGATTTTTTCAAGCTCAGCAGTCATTTCATCGTAAACACTAGGATCTACTTTGTTCATAAATACCGCTTGTACTTTCACATCCTCATCAGCATATGATTGTACTGCTAATTCAAGATTATCAACCGCTTCTTTAACTGTTTTCTGATATGCTGAACTAACTAGAATAGTAGGAATTGAAAGGTTTTTTGCAATTTCAACATTTAAGTCAAATTCAATTGCTACACCTTTACCTAAGAAATCAGAACCTTCTACAAGCACTACATCGTACTTTGACTCTATATTCTTGTATTTCTCGATAATCTTATCGATAAGCAAGTCATCCTTCCCAGAATTTTTGAGTTCTATAACCTCCGATAAAGTAAACCCGTAGGCATCTTCATACTTTATATCAAGATTAAAATAAGAAATCAGTGTTTCTATGTGATTATCTTTTTGACCTTCTGGATAATCACTAATTATTGGTCTGAAATAACCAACTTTACTTGCTTTTGCAAGTAACATCTTCATAACACCTAATGCTACAACAGACTTCCCTGTCCATGCTTCGGTATTTGCAATATAAATTCCTTTTTTCATTATAAATTACTTAAAAGTAAAGAACTCAAACGTTAAACAATATAACTGTTTCATATACAGATATATCAATAATTTTGTGCAAAAATATAAAAGAATTTCGGTTAAAATTGATAAATAAATGTATTTATGCTGAAATATGAAAAAAATCACATGAAGCTAAACTACTCGATATAAAACGTTGGATTTTTTACTGAATTAAATCATCAATGAAACAATATCATTAAAGTCTGTAGATAATGCTTAGTAACTTTTACTGAATTATTCGTACCCTCTGTGATAAGACCACAATACAGATATTCACAAAAAAA
>CAZIYK010000182.1:0-4103 GCA_964543445.1 uncultured Flavobacteriales bacterium | reverse complement strand
AATTATCAGTGAACAATTGACAATTGCACATTGATAATTATTAATTCAATATTACTTCATGTATTTCTCGAACGACTTATGCTCTTGCTGATAGAGTGTTTCTTCGGGTAATGATTTAAAATACTCATAAGTAATTTTTAAACCTTCGGCTCTGTCAACTTTTGGCTCCCAACCTAGTATTTCTTTAGCTTTTGTGATATCTGGCTTGCGTTGCATAGGATCGTCAACAGGTAAATCTTTGTAAATTACTTTTTGATCTGTACCTGTTAATTTAATTATTTCTTCAGCAAAGTCAGCAATAGTAATTTCATTTGGATTACCAATATTTACAGGTAGATGATAATCACTCATCAACAAACGGTATATTCCCTCAACCTGATCATCAACAAAACAGAAAGATCTAGTTTGAGATCCATCACCAAAAACAGTTAAGTCTTCGCCTCTCAATGCTTGTCCAATAAATGCAGGAATTACACGACCATCGTTCAATCGCATACGAGGACCGTAGGTGTTGAAAATTCTAACGATGCGAGTGTCAACATTATGGAATGTGTGGTAAGCCATAGTCATTGCTTCCTGAAATCTTTTTGCTTCGTCGTAAACTCCACGAGGTCCTATAGGGTTCACATTTCCGTAGTATTCCTCTGTTTGTGGGTGAACAAGAGGATCGCCATATACTTCGGAAGTTGAAGCAATCAATAATCTTGCTTTTTTCTCTTTTGCTAATCCTAAAAGATTATGAGTACCTAAAGAACCCACTTTTAATGTTTGAATTGGAATTTTCAAATAATCAATTGGCGATGCTGGCGATGCGAAATGTAGAATATAATCTAGTTTGCCAGAAATATGAACAAACTTAGAAACATCGTGATGATGAAATTCAAAGTTTTCTAAACGAAAAAGATGTTCTATGTTTTTTAAATCGCCAGTAATAAGGTTATCCATTCCAATAACATGAAATCCTTTTTTGATAAATTTATCGCAAAGGTGAGAACCTAAAAATCCGGCAGCACCTGTAATTAATATTCTTTCCATTCTTTTAGTTTTTTACGATTCTTCTACCAACTGATTCGTAGTAGAAACCTAATTCTTTCATTTCATCTAAATCGTAAAGATTACGACCGTCGAAAATGGTTTTATTCTTTAGTTTCTCTGATATTTTATCAAAGTTTGGATTACGGAATTGAGCCCACTCGGTAGCTATTACAAGTGCATCGGCACCATCTAATGCATCGTAAGAATCGTCTACAAATTCTACTTTATCTCCAAGCAACACTTTTACATTTTCCATCGCTTCAGGATCGAAAGCTGTAATTTTAGCTCCGGCTTTTAATAATTCAGCAATAATGTAAAGAGCTGGTGCTTCACGAACATCATCAGTGTCAGGTTTAAAAGCTAATCCCCAAAGAGCAAGTTTTATACCTTCAAGATTTCCGTTAAAATATTTTACTATTTTAGGAACAATAGATGTTTTCTGTGAGTGATTAACTTCCTCAACAGCATCAAGGATTTTGAAAGGATAACCATATTCTTGTCCTGATTTACGTAATGCTTGCACATCTTTTGGGAAACAAGATCCTCCATATCCAATACCAGGGAACAAGAAACGTTTACCTATTCTACTGTCAGAGCCTATTCCTCTACGAACAGAATCTACATCGGCACCAACTATTTCACAGAAATTTGCAATCTCGTTCATGAAAGTAATCTTTGTTGCCAAAAATGCATTTGCAGCATATTTTGTCAACTCTGCAGATTTCAAATCCATTGAGATTATTGGATTGCCAGATCTAACATAAGGTTTGTACAAAGCTTCCATAAGCCCGATTGCTCTATCAGATTCAGCTCCAATAACAATCCTGTCCGGTTTCATGAAATCATCAACAGCAAATCCTTCTCGTAAAAACTCAGGATTAGAAACCACATCAAAAGGAATCTCCGTATGTTGTTTTATTTGAGCATATACTTTTTCTGAAGTTCCAACTGGCACAGTACTCTTGTCAACAATAACCTTGTATTCAGTGATTATCTTACCAAGCTCATCTGCTACAGCTAAAATATATTTCAAATCGGCAGAGCCATCTTCTCCGGGAGGAGTTGGCAAAGCCAAGAAAATAATCGATGCGTGGTCTGCAGCCTCTTTAAGTGAAGTTGTAAAACTAAGTCTACCAGCTTTAATGTTTCTTTCAAACATTGTTTGAAGTCCAGGCTCGTAAATAGGAATTTCTCCGCCTTTCATCTTATCAACTTTTTTCTCGTCGATATCAACACAAATTACATTGTTACCTGTTTCTGCCAAACATGTGCCGGTTACTAATCCTACATATCCTGTTCCTACTACTCCTATATTCATCTTATAAATGTTAATGTTAAAATGAATTAATGCTCCAATAGATAATTATTTATTGGAGCATTTTTTCATTAAATCATTTTTGAATTATTTTTTCACAAACTCAAGAACCGAAGAAGTAATAAATTCTAATTGTTCTTCATCTAATTCAGTATGCATAGGCAATGATATAACTTGCTCTATCAACTGATTTGTAACTGTAAAATCGTCTTCGTTGTATCTTTCGTCTTTGTAAGCCTCTTGTGCATGCAAAGGAACTGGATAATAAATCATCGCTGGAATCTCTTTACCCATCAAGAATTCTTGAAGAGCATTTCTATCAACTCCTTTAACTTTTAAAGTGTATTGGTGGAAAGCGTGAGTTGAATTCTCAGCAACAAATGGAGTTTCAATTTTTTCGCAATCTTTAAATGCGTTGTTGTAATATGCAGCAGCCTTAGCTCTAGCAGCATTGTACTCATCTAAATGAGGTAATTTCACGTTAAGAATTGCAGCTTGAATACTGTCTAGTCTTGAGTTTACACCAACTTCGTCGTGGTAGTATCTACGGTACATTCCGTGATTAACTATTCCACGTAATTTGTGAGCAAGCTCATCATCGTTAGTAAATACAGCTCCACCATCACCATACCCTCCTAAGTTTTTAGATGGGAAGAAAGAAGTTGTACCTAAATCTCCCATTGTTCCTGCTTTTTTAACAGTACCATCGCTGAAAGTGTATTCTGCTCCAATTGCTTGTGCTGTATCTTCAACTACAGCAAGATTGTGCTCTTTAGCAATTTTAAGTACTTCTTCCATATTTGCTACTTGACCAAACAAGTGAACAGGAATTATAGCTTTAGTTTTTGGAGTGATAGCTTTTTTCAAAGCTTCGATATCTATATTGAAAGTTTTCTCATCTACATCTACAAGAACAGGAGTAAGGTTTAAAAGCCCGATAACTTCAACAGTTGCAGCAAATGTAAAATCTACAGAAATAACCTCGTCACCTGGTTTTAATCCTAAAGCCATAAGCGAAACTTGCAATGCATCTGTTCCGTTTGCACAAGGGATTACGTGCTTAACTCCTAAGTAATCTTGTAATGATTCTTGAAATTTCTTTACTTCCGGACCGTTAATGTAAGCTGTTGAACGTATAACATTTAAAACTGCAGAATCAATTTCCTCTTGTATGTTTTGGTACTGGCTTCCCAAATCAACCATTTGAATTTTTCTCATCTAGATATAATTTTATGTTTATGTAAGATGTTTCCTGTATAATTGAAGGAATACATGAATAATTTTTTATTCTCTACTTTACGTAAAGTACTAAAAATTCATGCTTGCAACATCATATTTGTATATTGATTATCTTGTATTAGATATCTCTAAATTTAGATTAGCTAATTTACTAAGTTGTTGACACATGACGAAATAAATACAGATATTAAATATGTACATATTTGACGTATAATCAATAGGTTAAAAAGGATTACATATCTTGATTTTAATATATTTAGAACTATAAACACCTTTTTCAGACTTTTTTAGTTAGTTAATTAACTTTCATCGATTTCCAATTGATATATTTGTAAAAACCAATAGCAAAAATGTATCTCATATATAACATATTAATTTCTTTCTACGGAGTAATTGTAAAGCTAGTTTCTTTATTCAATCCTAAAGCGAAACAATGGGTTGATGGCAGGAAAAATTTATTACAATCAATTTCTGAAAATATTAATCCCAACGATAAACCTATTTGGTTTCATGC
>CAZIYK010000181.1:0-4178 GCA_964543445.1 uncultured Flavobacteriales bacterium | reverse complement strand
CCTTCGAACTTTTCCCAATATTGAATTCGCTTAACAACATCCTTGCACTCAATATCTATACATACCCTAGCAAACTTTCTTTCCGATTCAAATTTGAAAGACACATCGGGAATACCCGTTTTAAAAAGAATCCATTTCTTTTTCCTGCCATCATCAGTAGGCAAAAGAGCCGTTCTTTTACCAAAAGTAATCCAAAAATCTTGTCTAAGCTTTTTCGCTTCTTCTTTACTAAACATCTACAATCAACTTAATCTATAAATATTGAACAAACTTAAATAATGAATTTTATTTTTTGATACTATTCGCAACAATATGTAGTTCTCCTCTTAAAAATACTAGAATAAAAATGCTCATGATACAATTTCAGTGATATTTGATGCGTTTTCTACCATAATTTGAGACTCATAACAAACATTTTATGACTTTTGAAAAAAACTTAAACCTTAAATAAAAATTTAAACTAAATTTGCTCTTAGTACTAGTACTCTAAAATTAATAATTGAAACTCTTACTTAGTGAAGAAATTTATCTATTTAATAATATTAGTAATCTTATCGTTACCTGCTTTCTCTCAGTCAACAATAGATCCACTCGACTGGTACAAAGGTGTGAGTAAAGACTCTATAAAACGCTATAAGTTCTATAGTTTTGAAAGCGATTCATCGTATGTTGATACAAATCTTACCATAAAAAAGTATTTTAAACACAATCTACTGAGGAAAGACAACATTAACCTTGTAAGATTTGCCAATCAAGGAGAAAACTTCAATTGGTTGACTTATCAAGAAGGAGCTTCTATTATTCCTGAAATGGGTTTTAGAACAAAACACTTCAATTACCTAAGAAAAGAGGATATAAAATATTACGATGTTGCAACGCCTATGACCGAACTAGCATATAGAACGGGATATAACAAAGGGCAATTTTTGGATGCGATATTTTCGATGAATATAAATCCTCAATTAAACTTTTCTATGGGCTACAAAGGTCTGAGGTCCGTAGGTAAATACCATAATAGTTTAACTAGTCAAGGTAATTTTCAATCGGCTATTCACTACATATCAAAAAACAAGAGATACTATTTAAGAGCACATTTTACTTTCCAAGATTTGTTTAATCAAGAAAGTGGAGGTATTGAAAACGATACATTGTTTACAAATAACAACCCCGATTTCACTACTCGTACCGCTTTTGCAATGAATCTAAATGATGCTAGTACCATGCTTAAGGGTAAACGTTTCTTTATAGATCATAGATATAATCTGCCTTTAAATATTGGTAACAATGACGTATTCATTCAACATATTGGTAGTTACGAATCGAAATACTTCTTGTATAAAGACAAAGTAGCAGACAACAAATATTTCTTTGGAAGTGAGGTATTCGATAATAAAATCACAAACGATAGTACTAACTACAGAGATATTCAAAACGATGTATATCTCGGCATAAGTAACAACAAAGGAAGAACATATCTGAAATTTGGTGTTGGATATAATAATCAGAGGTATGGCTACGACACCCTTAAGGTAATCACCGACAACAGATTAATCCCTGCTGATATAGAAGGAAATACAGCAAGTTTAAAAGCTGAAGGAAGACTTTTTATTTTAGAAAATCTTAGCCTAAGTGCTAGAGGTAGCTACAATATAGACGGGAAATTTTCGGATGCTTTTGATATTGTTTCATCAGCAAAATTAAATATAAACAACAAGCACGAACTTGGTGCTAGTATTGGTTTGTATTCATACTACCCTGAAATGCAATTTTGGTTATATCAGAGTAATTATAAATCGTATAACTATTACAACAAGCTAGATAAGCAATACAAATTAGATTTCAACTTTTACTTTAAGTCAGATAAATGGTTCGATGCTCACGTGAGATACATCAATCACAAAAACTATACTTTCTTTGATTCTGACAAGATTGATGTAATTGTACCCGATGGAAAATCTATCCCGATAAACAATGTAACTCCTGTAAAAACAGTTCAATATGGTTCGGACGTAAACATTGTTGAAGTAGGATTACACAAAAATTTCAAATTTGGACTATTCGGATTTGACACAAATACTATTTTCCAAAAAGTACTATCAGGAGAAGAAGTTTTTAGAGTACCGGAAATAGTAACACGAAACAATATTTACTACAAAGACGATTGGTTTAGACACGCTATGGTAGTTCAAACAGGTTTTGGTGTTAAGTATTTTACGGAGTTTTCTTCGTTCCAGTACAACCCTATTAACGGGATGTATTTTAGACCAAACAAGGATTTAAAAATTGGAAACTATCCTATATTCAACTTCTTCTTTAATGCAAGAGTTAGAACAATGAGGATATATCTTGAATTAGAAAACGTTACAGAATTATTAAAGAGTGATTACAACTACTTCTCAGCACCTCATTACCCTGGTTCTGATTTTGCTATAAGATTTGGTTTTGTATGGAATTTCTTTAGCTAAAAATGTATTTAAAAGTTTAACTTGAGAATAGAAAAATAAAAAAAGAACTAATTATTTTGTAGATATGCCATTTGTCATAAATATTGCAAAAAACGGTTAAAATTTATTGCAATAATCTGGTGTATTCTCTCAAAAAAATTACATTTGCATAAGACTATTTCAAATCTGAAATTGATAATAACGAATAAAAAAATATAAGCTACAAATGTCAGGATTTATTGGTAAAGTATCGCAAATTATCGGTCCAGTTGTGGATGTGAAATTCGATACAGAAACATCTGAACTACCTAGAATATTAGACTCTTTAGAAATAAGAAGAGAAGATGGTAGTATTATTGTATTAGAAGTTCAACAACACATCGGAGAAGATACTGTAAGATGCATCACTATGAGTGCAACTGATGGGCTTAATAGAGGGCATGATGTTATAGCAACAGGGTCTCCTATAAAAATGCCTATTGGCGATGATATAAAAGGGCGTTTGTTTAACGTTACAGGTGATGCTATTGATGGATTAGGTAACCTTCCAAAAGAAAATGGTTTACCTATTCACCGTGAAGCTCCAAAATTTGAAGATTTATCTACTTCATCAGAAGTACTTTATACTGGTATTAAAGTAATTGACTTAATTGAGCCTTATTCAAAAGGAGGTAAAATTGGTCTTTTTGGTGGTGCCGGAGTTGGTAAAACTGTATTGATTCAGGAATTGATTAACAACATTGCAAAAGGACACGGAGGTTTATCAGTGTTTGCAGGTGTAGGTGAGCGTACTCGTGAGGGTAATGATTTGCTTCGCGAAATGATTGAGTCTGGAATTATCAAGTACGGTGATGCTTTCGAAAAATCAATGGAAGAAGGTGGTTGGGATTTATCTTTAGTAGATAAAGATCAACTTAAAGAATCTAAAGTAACTTTCGTTTTCGGACAGATGAACGAACCTCCTGGAGCTCGTGCTCGTGTGGCACTTTCAGGTCTTACTTTAGCTGAATATTTCCGTGATGGAGATGGCGAAGGACAAGGAAGAGATATCCTTTTCTTTATCGACAACATTTTCCGTTTCACACAAGCTGGTTCTGAGGTATCAGCACTTCTTGGACGTATGCCATCAGCCGTAGGTTACCAACCTACTCTAGCTACAGAGATGGGTGCTATGCAAGAGCGTATTACTTCTACAAAGAATGGATCTATTACATCGGTACAAGCTGTATATGTACCTGCCGATGACCTTACCGATCCTGCTCCAGCAACAACTTTTGCTCACTTAGATGCAACTACTGTATTGTCTCGTAAAATTGCCGAACTAGGAATTTATCCAGCGGTTGATCCATTAGATTCAACTTCTCGTATTCTTTCTGCTGAAGTTCTTGGTGATGAGCACTACAATACTGCTACAAGAGTAAAAGAGTTACTTCAACGTTATAAAGAATTACAAGATATTATTGCTATTCTTGGTATGGACGAATTATCTGACGAAGATAAGCTAGTAGTACACAGAGCACGTCGTGTACAACGTTTCTTATCTCAACCATTCCACGTTGCTGAACAGTTTACAGGTCTTAAAGGTGTATTTGTAGATATCAAAGAAACTATCAAAGGATTCAACATGATTATGGATGGAGAGGTTGATAAGTATCCTGAAGCTGCATTTAACCTTGTAGGAGGAATTGAGGAAGCGATAGAAAAAGGAGAGAAAATGTTAGCAGAAGCTACTGC
>CAZIYK010000180.1:0-4194 GCA_964543445.1 uncultured Flavobacteriales bacterium | reverse complement strand
ATATATATAGAAATTATATAGTAATTTTGCAGACTGCAAAAAATAAGATTATAGTTATGCAATTATCAGAACAAGAAATAATTAGAAGAGAATCTCTTAGTAAATTAAGAGATTTAGGAATTGAGCCTTATCCGGCTGCTCAATTTATGGTTGACACTTACAGTAAAGATATACTTGAAAACTTCGAGAAATACGAAGGCAAAGAGGTTGTTTTGGCTGGTAGAATGATGAGTCGTCGTATAATGGGAAAAGCTTCTTTTGCTGAGATAAAGGATGCTGAAGGAAGAATTCAGGTTTATATTTCGCGTGACGATATTGCTACTGAAGCTGTACCGGAAATGTATAACACTGTGTTCAAAAAACTTATGGACATTGGTGATATAATAGGTGTAAAGGGTAAAGTTTTCAAAACTAAAGTTGGAGAGATATCAGTGAAAGTTACAGAACTTACTATGCTTTCTAAATCTTTGAGACCTATTCCTGTGGTTAAAGTTGACGATAAAGGTGTTACTCACGATGCTTTTTCTGATCCTGAATTGCGTTACCGTCAGCGTTATGTTGATTTGATTGTTAACGATAACGTAAAACAGACTTTCATTAAAAGAACAAAGATTACTAACACTATGCGTAAGTTCTTTAGTGATAGAGGTTACTTGGAAGTTGAAACTCCTATTTTGCAACCTATACCAGGTGGAGCAACTGCACGTCCTTTCATTACTCACCACAACGCTTTGGATATGCCTTTATATATGCGTATTGCAAATGAGCTATATTTAAAGAGATTGATTGTTGGTGGTTTTGACGGTGTATTTGAGTTTGCTAAAGATTTCCGTAACGAAGGTATGGACAGAACTCATAATCCAGAGTTTACTGTAATGGAACTTTACGTTGCTTACAAGGACTACAATTGGATGATGAATTTCACTGAAGAATTGCTTGAGAGAGTTGCGATAGAAACTAATGGGACTACCGAACTTAATGTTTGGGGTAACGAAGTAAGTTTCAAAGCTCCTTTCCGCAAATTACCAATGCTTGATGCTATTAAAGAATATACAGGTATTGATATTTCTGGAATGGGAGAAGATGAGCTTCGTAAGGTTTGTGACGATTTAGGAATTGAAACAGACGAAACTATGGGAGTTGGGAAACTTATCGATGAGATATTTGGTGAGAAATGTGAGGCTAACTTAATTCAGCCAACATTTATTACTGATTATCCTAAGGAGATGAGTCCACTTACTAAGGAACACAGATCTAATCCTGCACTTACTGAGCGTTTCGAATTGTTTGTAAATGGTAAAGAGTTGGCAAACGCTTACTCTGAGCTTAACGATCCTATCGATCAGAAAGAGCGTTTCGAAGATCAGCTTGCTCTATCAGAAAAAGGTGATGACGAAGCAATGTTTATAGATCAAGACTTTATTAGAGCTCTTGAATACGGTATGCCTCCAACATCAGGTATTGGAATTGGAATTGACAGACTTGTGATGATGATGACTAACAATGCATCTATACAAGAGGTATTGTTCTTCCCTCAAATGAAACCTGAGAAGAAAGCTCCAGCAGTTGAATTGAAAGATAACGAGAAAACTATTTTTGAGATAGTTCAGAAAAACTCTGGTATTTCGTTAGCTGATCTAAAAGAACAAGCTGGATTGAGCAACAAAGGTTGGGATAAAGGAATGAAAGGTCTTAACAAGCACGGTTTGATTAAAGTTGATGGTGAAGCTAAAACTGTTGAGTTAGCATAAGCACGTAAATAATATATTTTGAAAGAGGAATCCAATTTGTTTGGGTTCCTTTTTTTTATGTTTAATATTCAATTGCTTATTCTTATGATGGGCTTTGTATAGAAACTATTTATTGATAATTGCTTGCTTCCTGCCCTTTCTATTAAGGTAGTTAACCCACAACAACGATGCTGTAATTAATACCATACCTATTAATGACAATAAATGTGGTGTTTCTTCAGGGAATACCAACCAAGAAAGTATGGCCCCAAATACTGGAATTATAAATTTCCACATATTTAAAGTTGAAACTACTACATCCTTATTATGAAGTAAGGCTGTCCATATAGAAATTGCACCTGCCGACACGAAGCTCAACCATATCAACGATACATAATACTCCGTAGGTTTAACACTTATCTCGAAAGGTTCAATTATCATAGAAAACAACGTTAACATAATCCCACCTATTATTAATGACAAAGAACTCAACACTAGCGTAGGTATATTTCTTTTGTTTTTTGCTATAAAAATATTTGTATAACCTCCATTAATATTAGCTAATACGAGAAATAAGATACCTAGAAGAATTACATTACTTTGAGTATCGCCACTTCCTTTAGAAAGAGCCACGAGTATTATCCCTAGAAAACCTCCAATTATTCCAAACGATTTTTTAAGAGATATTCTATCTCCAGGCATAAAAAAATGAGCCATAACTGCAATAAACAATGGACCTGCTCCGATAATAATTGCACTTAAAGATCCTGAAACTCTAGCTATACCTAAATAGAAAAAGGCGTATTGAAGAAAAGTTTGGAATATTGCTACTTTAACTATGAACTGTGAATTTTGTTTCAGAATGCCCCAAACATCTTTCTTATTCTTGATAAATGGAATAATCAACAAGCCTGCTATAAAAAATCTAACACCCGCAAACTGAATAGGCTCGGTATATTGTAAACCTATCTTTATAACTACAAATGGCGTTGCCCATAGCAAACATGCTGTAATTGCAAGTAAATTTACTTTTAGATTGGAATATTCAGACATAACTAGTTTTATTTCGATGCAAATGTAACATAAAACTAATCTTATTCAGCAACTACATAAATTGATATACTATCTAACTCTTGAATTTGTTTCTATATATTTCAAGGTATTCGTCTATAATGCTCGGATTCCTCATTGAGCCGGCCTTAATTACTTTAGAAACATCCTCCCCCATAAATATTTTCTTAAATGGAGTTTCCATCTTTTTACCACTAATTGTATATGGAATATCGCTTACCGAATAAAAAATATCTGGTACATGTCTGGGTGAATATTTATTTCTAATTGTGTTCTTTATCTTTGAAATCAACTTAGAGTCTAAAACACTTCCTTTCTCTAACAATACAAAAAGAAGCATCACTGAATCTCCTTTTTCGTCATTTATACTTAATACTAAAGAATCTTTAATCTCAGAAATAGAATCTATTGCTCTATAAATTTCGCTAGTACCTATACGAATACCTCCTCTATTTAAAGTAGAGTCTGACCTTCCATAAATAACAATTCCATCTTGCTTGGTGATTCTTGCCCAATCTCCATGACGCCAAATATTATCGTACGTTTCGAAATAACTTTTCTTGTATCGTTTAAAATCTTTATCTCCCCAAAAAAATACAGGCATTGATGGCATTGCACTTTTAATTACCATTTCACCAACAGAATCGAAAACCTCATTGCCTTCTTCATCAAAAATAGCCAAATCGCAACCCAAAGCTATAGATTGAATTTCTCCCTTAAAAACAGGCTTCATAGGGTTTCCTCCAACAAAAGCACTACACACATCGGTACCTCCACTGATAGAAGCTACCCAAACATCATTCTTAACTTTACTGTAAATCCACTCGAAAGCTTCTGGCGGAAGTGTTGATCCTGTAGAGCCAATAGACCTCAACGATTGTAAATTAAAATCGCGTGCTGGGAAAGTGCCATTTTTCATATTTGCTGTAATAAAGCTAGCACCAACGCCAAAGTGATTAATTTTAGCCTCATCTATGAAACTCCACAAGGTATTCATATCAGGATAAGAAGGACTACCATCGTACAAAACTATTGTAGCTCCATGCAATAACGATGCGTGGAGATAATTCCACATCATCCAACCTGTGGTTGTGTACCAGAAAAATCTTTCCCCTTTTTTTACATCGTTATGGAAGCCAAGGTATTTTAAATGCTCTAACAAAACTCCACCTACGCTATGAGTTATAGCCTTAGGCAAACCTGTTGTTCCTGAAGAATACAATACCCAAATAGGATGAGAAAACTCTACTCTTTCGAAAACCAATTCTTCGGGCTCGTTATCAAGAGCATCATCCCAAATACAAATGTTATCTTTTGTCCATTTAGCTTTATCCTCACTTATAACAATTGCAAACTCAATACTTGGAATTGCATCTATTATTCTTGAAATCTC
>CAZIYK010000179.1:0-4334 GCA_964543445.1 uncultured Flavobacteriales bacterium | reverse complement strand
AATTTGTTGGGAGCAATGTTCGATAATTCAAATCTCGAAAAAGTGGACTTCCGTACAGCTAATAATTTTTCTATTGATCCCGAAAATAACAAGATGAAAAAAGCTAAGTTTTCTGTTTTAGGAGCAAATGCTTTGTTAGATAAATATAATTTAGATATAAAATAATATGCCAACAATAGGAAAATTAATCATCGCAATTGCGTTAGTTTATATAGCTACAGTTTTAACTATTTTGGATTATACCGATTTGAGTTGGCAGAACAATGGTCCTTATTATTGGAAACTAATTGCTGCATCAGTATTTATTGCAATTCAGTTTAAATTAAAAAAGGAACCTGAATAATGAAGGATCTGAATATCTCGAAAAGAACACTTATAATATCATTCTTATTTGTGATAGTAGTAACTATATCAAGTTTGGATTTTGAAAATCCATCTTTAGATGCAGATGGAAGTAAATACTTTATAATATTCTCTGCATTCGTTGGAATTGTAATTCAGTTCTTAAAAAAGGATAAATCAAAAATAGATAAATAACGATACTCAATGCTTTCACCTATTACCCAAAAGGAGTTAAAAAAATACATGGTTTGTAAAGACCATCTTGTTACAAAAAATGATTTCACTTTGTTGATAGACGAGGAGACAGAATTGTTGGTAACAAGTCCACAACCATCGCCAAAAGAAATAGGGAAGTATTACGAATCGGAAGAATACAATTCGCATTCTGCAGAAACAAAATCTGTTTTCGATAAGGTTTATGAATTTGTAAAAACAATAAACCTGAAGAGCAAATATTCTATTATAGAAAAAAATATTGTAGAGACGCAACGCAATGCGTCTATACTCGATATTGGATGTGGAGCTGGCGACTTTCTCAATTTTTGCAAAAATAAAGGTTGGAATGTGAGTGGGGTAGAGCCAACAAAAAAAGCAAGAGATATTTCGGAAAGAAAACTTGGAATAAAAATAAGAGAAGAATTATCGTTAGAACATTTCGAAGATTCTTCTTTTGATGTTGTAACTATGTGGCATGTGCTTGAGCATAGATTCGATCCTATTGAAACTGTTGCCGAGCTAAAAAGAATTGTTAAGCCAGGTGGACTTATAATTATAGCTTTGCCAAATTACCGAAGCTACGATGCCAAATTTTATAAACAGTATTGGGCAGCTTACGATGTGCCTCGCCATCTTTTTCATTTTACAAAAAAAACAATAGAGATAATTTTTGCTAAAAATGATTTAAAACTTTCTGAAGTTTATCCAATGTGGTTCGATTCTTTTTATGTTAGTCTTATTTCAGAAAAAAACATGACAGGCAAAATGAATCCTCTTCGAGCTATCTTCATTGGGTTTTTATCAAACATTAAGGCAATATTTTCAAAAGAGGCTTCTTCGCTTATTTACGTGTCCAAACAAGACTAAAATCGATTTTAATGCGATTTAAGACGTTTTAATGTATCTTAATGTAATCTATGTCTAAAAAATTGAGAACTGCTGATATATTAAAAATATGAGCCTTGTTTTTCAGGTGTTATTCTTCAAAAATTCTTCTCGCTTACGTTTTTTCTTTATTTGTAATCATTCTTAATAATTATGATAACCGTCATGTTTTAGTTTGTTAGTTTAGTTTTAATTTGCCGCTCTTATTTAAATTCAATAAAAATAACAGTATGGCAAAAAAATTACTTTTTGTATTATTATTAATTTCCGCTTTCACTCTTAATGCCCAAACAACATCTATAGAAGGTCACGTTTCTAGCAATGGAGAAAGGATGCCTTATGTGTCGGTGGTAATAGAATCCATTAATGTAGGTGTAACTACAAACGAAAATGGAAAATATCACATGGAACTTACGCCAGGCGACTACGAAGTAAAAGTTTCGTTTATTGGATATAAAACATTAAAGAAAAAAATAAACTTAAAAGAAGGACAGCATCTACATTTAGATTTCAATATACAGCCAGATGTATTTGGATTAAATCAGGTTGTGGTAACATCAACAAGAAACGAAATTTCAAGAAAGTCATCACCAGTTACTGTAAGTGTGCTTGGCGAAAGAATATTCGATATTACACAATCATCTACAATATCGCAAGGACTTAGTTTTACGCCAGGATTGCGAGTTGATTTGAATTGTAATAACTGTGGATTGCCCGATGTAAAAATGAATGGATTGGCAGGAGCTTATTCTCAAGTTCTGATTGATGGCCGACCTACTTACAGTGCTCTTAGTGGAGTGTATGGGTTGGAACAAATTCCTGCAAACATGATAGAGCGTATTGAGATTGTTAAAGGAGGAGGCTCATCGTTATACGGAGCAAATGCAATCGCAGGAACTATAAATATTATCACAAAAGATCCTATAGAAGATAGTTATGCTATCGGTAATACTTTCGGTCTTATTGATGGTCAAACTAGCGACAATACACTTACGTTTAATTCATCTACTGTTGCTAGTGATTTCAATTCGGGAGTATCGTTTTTTGGTAATTTCAGAAAAAGAGGTTCGTATGATGCAAATGGAGATGGTTTCTCTGAGTTGTCTAAAATAAAGACTTTATCGTTTGGAACTAAAGCTTTCTATAAACCAACTTTGCTTAGTCGTATTGGCTTAGAAATTCATGTAATAAATGATTTCAGAAGGGGAGGGAATATGTTTGATAAACCACCACATCAAACCGATGTAACTGAGCAAACATCTCATGATATTTTTAGCGGTCAATTATCTTACGAAATTTATAACGAGAGTATGACTGATAAATTTTCTACATACATTTCGTTTTCCACAACGCACAGAGATAGCTACTACGGTGCTGGAGGTAATTCTACAGATCCTGATGAAGTGTTGCAAGCATCAAACTATTACGGAAATTCTGATGATATTAATATCGCGGTTGGATTACAATATTCTCATACGTTCAACGATGAATCTGTTTTCACAAGTGGATTTGAAGCAAAACACAACAATGTAATTGACAAAATGCCAGGTTATCAACGAAAAATAGATCAAACAGTAGATAACTATGGACTTTATCTTCAATACGAATTAAAGCCTATTGATAGAATGACTGTATTAATAGGAGGAAGGTACGATTACACACCAATAGTTGGAACTTTCGATTACGATACGGTAGAAGACCATAACGATATAACTATGGGAGTATTTACACCACGAGCATCGGTTATGTATGATATCACAGGTAAAGATCAAGTGAGGCTAACTTATGCACAGGGTTTCAGACCTCCACAGGCGTTTGATGAAGATTTACATATAGAAACTATTGGTGGAACAGCAAAGATTGTAAGATTGGATGCTGATTTAGATCCAGAAACATCAAAGAGTGTTACTTTAGGATACGAAAGAAATATGAGTATAGGTACATCTTCTTTTGATTTTACTATCGATGGATTTTATACAAAATTGGATAATCAATTTATTAATGTTCCTATTTTCGATGATCCAACAATGCCAGATAATATTACAATTGTTGAAAAGAAGAACGGTTCTGGAGCAAGAGTAATGGGAGCTAATTTAGAATTGAATACTTACATAAATGAGAAAACAAATTTCCAAATAGGTGCAACATTTCAAAAATCTAGATACGAAAATGAAGAGGTTGTTTTGGAAGGAAAAGATTCAAATGGAGATGATATCACAGTATCTACAAAAGAGATGTTGAAATCTCCTGACGGATATGGATATATAACATTTCAATATTTACCAATCGATAATTTTACTACGAGTTTAACAGGTATATACACAGGTAGAATGTTGATTGCTAATCAGACTAATTTGGAATTGAGAGATACACCTTCATTCTTTGAATTAGGACTTAAATTCTCATATAAAATACATATTAATAACGATCTTAATGTAGAGTTAAATACAGGAATTATAAATGCACTAAATAGCTATCAAGACGATTTTGAAGTAGGTGCAGATAGAGATGCAGGTTATATTTATGGTCCAACGCAACCAAGAACTATATATGCTGGAATAAAATTGGGTATATTCTAAATATGCTGTATTTACTAGCTTAGTATAGTGATACTTAAGCTATGATGATAGTAGTTTTGATACTCAATACTTAAGTTCATCAGTAAAAAATATAAATTAATCAGTAAAAGTTAATACTCATCAAATCAATTCTTTACGACAGGGAAAAATGTCGCACATTTGCATCAGAAATCAATTAGTAACTGGTTTCTGAAACTTCACTAAGAGTAGTAAATGTGAGTTTTTTCATAGTAAGATTTTGGGTTAGTTTAAAAAAGGTATTTATCTCTCGATAAATACCTTTTTTTATTTGTTGAAATCTCAAAATTTGTA
>CAZIYK010000178.1:0-4357 GCA_964543445.1 uncultured Flavobacteriales bacterium | reverse complement strand
AAAAAAAGAGCATTTCAATCGATTGAAATGCTCTTTTTGTAATATTAGAATTCGAATTACTTCGACATTTTCTTAGCTAATTTTAATGCTTCGTAAGCATTTACAATTCCACCAGTTTTAGAAAGAGAACCGAATTTAACGATTTTTTCTTCTTCGTTTCTTCTTCCATTAGGAAGTCTTACATCTAAATCTTTAAGATCAGTTACAGACTTCATTAAAATTGTTTTTACTTGTTTAGCAGTTAAGTTAGGATATTGACTCATAACTAAAGCAGCAACTCCAGCAACAGCAGGACAAGCCATAGATGTTCCACTATAAGAAGCATAATCACTCATTGGTACTGAAGAGTAAATATCAACACCTGGAGCAAATAAATCAACAGATTTTTTACCGTAGTTAGAGAATACAGCAGGAAGTTTTTTTCCTGTTTCCCAAGATGAAGCACCAACTTCTATCCATGCTTGTGCGTTGTGTGAAGAATTCTTCACGTTAGGGAAGTTTGTATTTTTCTTATCATCAAGATTTTTACCGTCGTTACCAGCAGCGTGTACAAAAAGAACTCCTTTATCAACACCATATCTTATTGCAGCATCAACACCTTCTTTGTTGTGAGAATATGCTTTACCAAAACTCATACTTATTACTCTTGCTCCATTATCAACAGCATATCTCATTGCAGCAGCAATATCTCTATCGTGCTCATCTCCATCAGGAACAGCTCTAATTATCATAAGCTCAACATTGTTAGCCATACCTTTAATTCCAAGGTCGTTAGTTCTGTCAGCTCCAATAATTCCAGCACAGTGAGTTCCGTGACCATTGTCAGCACCACCTACAAGGTAAGTGTTGTTTCCGTAGTTAAAGAAATCAAAGTCATCTTCGTTATATCCTTTGTCTGCTCTTGGGTTCCAATCAGGATTTAAGTTGAAATCAAGTTTCTCTCCAAAGTACTTACTACCTTTTTCGTCCATTGCTTTCATTTTTTCCATTACAGCATTTGCAGCAACAGTAGTATCAGCTTGAAGAATCATTTCAAACATTGTAGTAGCATTCTTAATAATAGAATCTTGAGAGTTAATTTGCTTAAGGTCGTTAAACTTGAATTCATCATTGTTTAAGTAAGCAGAAACAAGAGAATAGTTTCTTGTAAATTCGTGCATTCCAGCTTTGAACTCGTCATATTGTTTTTGAGATTTGTTTCTCTCTTTTTCAAAAGCTTCTTTTATAACTTCAAATTTCTTGTAGTCTTGCTTTTCTTGTCTAGAAAGTTTTTTAAGGTCTTTTCCTTCAAACTCTTTAGAATATTTAGCGTATTGTCTAGTTAATTCTAATGTTTCTTTTAAAACATCGTATTTATAACCTCCTAAGAAACTCCATCCGTGAACATCGTCGATATAACCATTGTTATCGTTATCAATTCCATCTCCAGCAATTTCAGCTTTGTTTGTCCATAAAACACTTTTAAGATCTTCGTGCTCAGTGTCAGTACCACTATCAATTACTGCAACAATAATCTTTTCTCCTGGATTATCTTTAACTAATTCAGCGTATGCTCTATTTGTTTCTGCTCCATATATACCATCTTGGCTGAAACTTAGGTGTTGCCACCCTTTATGATCCTGTGCAGCTACTTGGAATGATAACAAAATTCCAAAAGCTAACGAAAGTAAAAACTTAATTCTTCTCATAATATTTTTATAATTTATAAACCGAACAAATATATGATTTGATATGTGAAAAAACTCTTAAAATTTTGTGAAAAATATAAAGCATCTTTTTGTAATGACTAGATGAAATTATTATTCATGTTTTAGTACATTTGTGAAAATAGTTAAGAAAATATGGCAGGAAATACATTTGGAAATATATTAAAAATAAGCACTTTCGGAGAATCTCACGGAGTAGCTTTGGGAGGTGTGTTAGATGGAGTACCGGCGGGAATAGAAATAGATTTTGATGCAATAAATTACGATCTTCAGCGTAGAAAACCAGGTCAATCTAAAATTACTACTCAACGTAAAGAAGATGACGGAGTTGAATTTCTTTCAGGAATATTTGAAGGTAAAACTACAGGAACATCAATAGGTTTTATAATAAAAAATAAAAATCAGCGATCTGGCGATTATGGAGATATAGCTAAAGCTTACAGACCTTCACATGCTGATTTTACATACGATCAGAAATACGGATTTAGAGATTATAGAGGAGGAGGAAGGTCATCTGCTCGCGAAACTGCTATTAGAGTAGTTGCTGGAGCAATTGCAAAACAGATTATACCTCAGATTTCAATTAAAGCGTATGTTTCAGGAGTTGGAGAATTGAAGTTGACAACACCACACAATGAAGTAGATTTGTCGAAAGTAGAAAGTAATATTGTACGTTGCCCTGATACCGAAATGGCTAGCAAAATGGAAAATCTTATTGATGAGGTTAGACTAGCAGGCGATACAATTGGAGGGATAGTTAGTTGTGTAATCGATGGAACACCAATTGGGCTTGGAGAACCAGTTTTCGATAGATTGCAAGCAGAATTGGCAAAGGCAATGTTCTCAATAAATGCTGTAAAAGGTTTTGAGTACGGAAGTGGTTTTGAAGGTAGCAAGTTAAGAGGATCGCAACACAACGATTTGTTTAATCTAGATGGTTCTACTAAAACTAATAGATCTGGAGGTATTCAAGGGGGAATATCTAACGGAGAGCAAATTTATTTTAATGTAGCTTTTAAACCTGTAGCAACTTTGTTGATGCCTCAGACAACGATTGATCAGAATTTTAAGGAGGTAGTATTAAATCCTAAAGGAAGACACGATCCTTGTGTTGTGCCTAGAGCTGTGCCAATTGTTGAAGCCATGGCAGCCCTAGTTTTGGCCGATTATTTTCTTATCAATAAAACTAGGCGTATTTAAAACAGAGAAAAAACTACTATAATATTTTTATGAAAAAGAAAAAACTAGCTCTCCATTGGCAAATAATAATAGGTTTGCTATTTGGTGTTATTTGGGCACTATTATCTAGTAAATTCGGATGGTCTGAGTTTACTCTAAATTGGATAGATCCGTTCGGTCAGATTTTTATTAAGCTTCTTAAGTTGATAGCTGTTCCTTTAGTATTATTTTCTATAATTGGAGGAGTTACGGGTATTGGCGATCCTGAAAAATTAGGAAGAATGGGGTTCAAAACTCTAGCATTGTATCTTTCTACAACAGTTATTGCTATTACGTTAGGTTTAGGACTTGTTAATTTTATTCAGCCAGGAAAATTAATTAGTAAAGATTCCATTAAGGAAAATAGAATCATATACGAATTGTGGGCAAAGAGTAATGGTCAGCAGATAGTAGATGATGTTTGTTTGAGTTGTGAGGAAAGTAATAAAACTTTAGTAGCCAAAATAGCCAAGTCTAATGGAACAGAAGTAGTTTCAGAAGAAGTTGCAAAAAAACTAATGGTGGCTTCTAATAGAAATGAGGCAGGTCCGCTACAGTTTCTTGTTGATATTGTTCCTTCAAATATTTTTGTGTCGTTGAATAATAATGGACTGATGTTGCAAGTAATTTTCTTTGCATTATTTTTCGGTATAAGTTTACTTTTAATTCCTAAAGAAACTTCCTCCAACGTAATAAATTTAATAAATGGTTTCAACGATGTTTTTATTAAGATGGTTGAAATAATTATGGGTGCGGCACCTTATTTTGTTTTTGCATTGATGGCTGGGATAGTATCTAAAATGGCAGGAGATAGTCCTGCTAAGGTAATTGAGATTTTTAAAGGTCTGAGTTGGTATTTCTTAGTGGTAGCTTTAGGATTGATAATGATGGCTTTTGTTGTTTATCCTTTAATTCTTAGAATATTTGTAGGCAAGGAGTTTTCGTATCGTAAATTTTTCTCAGGAATTAGCGAAGCACAAGCATTGGCATTTTCTACGAGTTCGAGTGCAGCAACTTTGCCTGTAACTATGGAATGTGTAGAAGAAAATTTGGGTGTAGATAGAAGAGTTACGAGTTTTGTATTGCCTATTGGTGCAACTGTAAATATGGATGGAACTAGTTTGTATCAAGCCATTGCAGTTATATTTTTGGCTCACATGCACGGAATAGATTTAACTATTGGAGCACAAATAACTATTGTACTTACAACTACATTAGCTTCAATAGGATCTGCAGCAATACCTGGAGCAGGATTAGTTATGCTGATGATAGTTTTGCAAACAGTGGGATTGGATCCAGCATGGATAGCGATAATTTTGCCGGTAGATAGATTGTTAGATATGTTGCGAACTGTGGTAAATGTAACAGGAGATGCTACTGTTTCTACAATAATTGATAAGACAGAAAAGATTGATTAGGTGTAATTTGTGAAA
>CAZIYK010000177.1:0-4367 GCA_964543445.1 uncultured Flavobacteriales bacterium | reverse complement strand
ATGACTACATATTGGTCTGATAAACCTTATGAAAAAGAAGTATATGAAGACAGAAATATATCTTTTAACGAAGAAGTAGTTACAGATAAGTTCACAGCTGAAAAGTTTTCAATAACGGTAATTGAATTGGTAGATGATGGTTTAGCAATTGATGATGCAATAGAAAACCAATTGAAAGTTTATCCTAATCCTTTCAATGATAGTTTTGAAATTTCTAATTATACTGGAAATGAAATTAAACTGTACAGTGTTGATGGTAGAGATTTAACTCATCTTATAAAAATTAATAAGGCAGGAAAGAACTATATTATTAATACTCAATCACTTTTCCGAGGTATATATATATTAAAAACTGATTTCAGTAATGAAATCCTCGTAAAGCAGTAAATACCATCATTAATAGAAGCTAATATTGCAAATACTCTTAACTAGGTTTAATAAACGTACATAAGAGTGTGAATTTTAGAACGATTCACAAACCATATTGAACTAAAACTTCACTCAAACCGATGATTGAAGTTTTAGTTTTGCATTCGTTAACAAAACCAAAATCAATTTATTAATCAAAAGAACTTAAATGAAGTATTTTAAATCCGTAATAATTTTTTCCATAATCTCTTTGAGTTTGCAAACTACGGTTTCTGCTCAGAGGAAGAATGTGTTATTTATAATTGTTGATGATTTAAATACCGATCAAGCAAAATTTGGTAATACGGCTGTACATACTCCAAATATCGATAAACTTGCAGAAGAGGGAATTCAATTTACAAATGCTCAATGTTCTTGGCCAGTTTGCGGACCGTCAAGAGCAAGTTTGATGACTGGTACATATCCTGAAACTAATGGGGTAATGAATTTGAAAACTAAACTGAGAGTACCATCTCCAAATATTGTAACTATACCTCAGTACTTACAAGAAATCGGATATACAACCGAAGCAGTTGGTAAAATTTACGATCCAAGATGTATTGATAATCAATATGATTATCCAACTTCTTGGTCAACTCCTTATTCTATAGACTATTCCTATCCTGCAGAATATGGACCATTCGTAAAGGCTCAGTATAGAGTTCCATTTCCTAATGACTATAAAAAAGGGCCATTAACAGAGAAAGGACCTGAAGGGGTTGATGATGATGGATATATTGATGGACAGATAGCAATTGATGCAATAAGCAGAATAAATAGCTACAAAAACAGTAATAAACCATTTTTCTTGAGTGTAGGTTTCAAAAAACCACACACACCATTCATTGCACCAAAGAAATATTGGGACATGTACAATATCAACGATATAGAGATAGCTCCATATCAAAAGCTACCTGAAGGGACTACTGATATTGCAATGAATAACGACAATAGCGAAGTGAAAAACTATGATGATGTAAGACTACTTACAGTAGATCAAGACAAAGGAGATTTCACTTCATCTGTTACAATCAACGGAGAAACATTTACTAAAGTTTTACCTGAAGAAAAACAGAAAGAATTAATAATGGGCTATTACGCAGCTATATCGTACATAGATGCTCAAATAGGGATGGTAATTCATGCCCTAGAAGAAAATGGATTAAAGGATAATACTTTAATAATTTTCACTAGCGATCATGGTTTTACTCTTGGAGATAGTGGTATGTGGGCTAAACACAATATTTTGAACAACACATCAAATGTTCCATTTATTATAGTTGACCCAAGCAGAAAAGCAGGAATAGAACCTAGAGCTGTTCAACTTGTAGATATTTTCCCAACAATTTGCGATTGGTTAAACATAAAAGACCTAGAGCAGTTTCAAGGAAATTCGATGTTATCACCAATTTCTAGTGAAGATGACTTTCCTGGAAATTTAGCAATGACTCGTTTTAAGAAACAGGGTAAAAATGGATATAGTTTCAAAAGAAATAATTACAGATATACACTTTGGACAAAGCAAAGTGCAAAAACCGATCCCTACTCTTCTATGGTGCCACAAGTTGAAGAATTTTACAAATACGAATCTAATACTGGACAACAAGTAGAAAGAGAAAATATTATTAATTCTGCAACAGGTGTAGATAAAGCTAATCTTGACGAAATAAAAGCTGAAGTAAAAAAATGGTGGAATGCTTACAACAAAAAGCACGTAAATGAAAGTGAGATTCCTGACGACCCATATTTATCTGAAAACACAAACGATATAAAAACAAAATACAATTTATATCCTAATCCTTCTGATAAAGAAGTTACCGTTTATGGTGATTTCCATAAGAATAGCATTATTAAAATTTATGCTTTAAATGGAGAGGAAATCATGGAAAAGAAAATTACTAAGAATACTGATAGTTACAAACTAAACATCTCTACTCTAAGTAAAGGAACTTATGTAGTTTCGGTTAATGGAATAAGTAATACTCTGATAAAAAAATAGTGAAAAATATAATTAACATATTCATAATTTTCTCGTTTACATTAGTTTTCAACTCGTGTAAAACGGAAGTGAAACAAGTTGATAAAAAGCCAAACGTATTATTACTGTACATGGACGATTTACGACCTCAACTTGCATGTTATGGCAATGAAATAATAAAATCGCCAAATATCGATAACCTTGCGAGTACATCGGTTGTATTCAGCAATGCTTATGCAAACGTACCTGTTTGTGGTGCTTCTAGAGCTAGCATGCTTACAGGAATGTATCCTACTAAAAGTAGATATATCAATTACAACACTTTTGTTAGCAAGGAAAGTCCTGATGCAATAAGTTTTCCTCTGCTATTTAAGCAGAGTGGCTACACAACTATTTCTAACGGAAAAGTTTATCATCACTTAGACGATAATATGGGTGATTGGGATGAAGTTTGGCGACCTTATGCTTTCGATAAAAACGATAAAGGCTTATCCCCTACCGATTATTGGCAATCTCTTTGGAGAGATTATCATCTCCCTGAAAATGCTAAACTTTATAAAGAAACAAACAGAGGTCCAAGTACCGAAAGTGCTGATGTTAGTGATTCTACTTACATTGATGGGTTAATGGCTGAAAAAGTAATAAGAGACATTAAAAAACTTAAAAATTCTGATAAGCCATTTTTGTTAACAGCAGGATTCATCAGTAATCATTTACCTTTCAATGCACCTACAAGACATTGGAATAAATATTCTAAAGAAGAAATAAAACAACCTGAAAATAATTTCATTCCTACTAATGCACCAAAAGAGGCTATAGGTCATTGGGGAGAAATGCGTCAATATACTGACATACCTAAGAAAGGTCAGGTAGACGACGAAACTGCTTTGAGATTGATTCACGGTTACGATGCAACTGTAAGTTACGTAGATGTACTTATTGGAAAAATTCTTTCAGCTTTAAAAGAAGAAGGGCTAGATAAAAACACAATTGTTATTCTAGTTTCTGATCATGGTTATAGCTTGCAGGAACATACACTTTGGGCAAAATACAATCCTTTTAGCGATGCATCACACGTTCCACTTATGATTCACTTGCCAGGAATGACCAAAAAGGCAACTTCTAATTCTCTAGTAGAATTGGTAGATATTTATCCAACATTAGTTGAATTATGTGGATTAACACCACCTGAAAATCAACTTGATGGAAAAAGCTTTGCAAACATAATTTTTAATCCTAATTTAGAGAATAAGAATTTTGTGTTTACAAAAACAGCAAATGCTTTCACTATTACAACAAAACAATATAGCTATACTGAGTTTATAAACTTAAAAACCTATAAAACAATATCTAGCATGTTGTACGATCACAAAGTTGATCCAAAAGAAAACAACAATGTAGTAAACGAGCAAAAATACAAATCAGTAGTAGCTGATTTACACAAAATATTACACACAAATTTTAAACATAATATAATCGATTAATTAATAAACAAACGCAATATGAAAGTAACTTTAAGAGCATTAGCTGTCATGCTCATCACAACAATGTTTATTGGTTGTTCTAACAACGAACAAGCAAAACAAGATGCTAAAAAAGATGCAAAAGAAACGGTTAAGAAAAAACCTAATATCGTATTCTTTATTGCAGACGATATGTATCCTTGGATGTTCAACAATATTAAGGCTGGACAAAACAAAGATGGTTCTCCAAAAAACTTAACTCCTGCACTTGATAGATTGGCAAAAGAAGGTGTTTGGTTAGAAGACCTAACAGTAGTATCTCCTGTATGTACTCCAAGTAGATATAACACTCAAACTGGACAATACGCAAGTAGAGCTATCAATCAAGAATTCTTAGAATTCACAAAATATAATGAAGGTCAAACAGTAATACAATGGAATACTCACATAGTACCAGGTAAGGTTAAAACTATGGGAGATTACTTCCAAGAGATGGGTTACAAAACTGGATTTGTTGG
>CAZIYK010000176.1:0-4396 GCA_964543445.1 uncultured Flavobacteriales bacterium | reverse complement strand
AGGGACACATGGATTTTCAGTCCATTGCTCTACCAACTGAGCTAAGGTACCTTCTTTTTCTTTTTGCGGGTGCAAATATATGGTTATTATTTTTAATAATAAAAGTAAAATCTATAAAATGATTAATAAATAATTTCAAACACACGTTAAATAGCTGAAGATTAAACAAATATTGATTGAGTTCGTAATTAATATCTTTAAAATATAATAAGCTTTATTACTTTTGCGCTATTCTCAGGTTTAATTCTACCTTAGACTATTGGAGATTTTATTTAGTTTTAGAGTATATTATGAATTTAATTATCGATATAGGAAATACAAATGCCAAGCTTGCCATTTTTCAGAATGAAGAAATTATTCATTCCGAAACGGTAAATTATGCTGATATACTTGGCGTTCTACAAAGTTATATCGAGAAATTCAAGATTACTAAATCTATACTTTCCAATGTTGGCGCTGAGATTGAAGGATTGAAAGATTTTTTAGATAAAAATTTTTACAACATAAATCTTGATAATCACACTGCGTTGCCTATTACAATAAACTATGACACTCCAGATACTTTAGGAGTTGATAGAATAGCTCTAGCTGTTGCTTCTTTTTACAAGAGCAACAGAAAAAACAGTTTAGTTATTGATATGGGTTCGTGCATTACCTACGATTTTATTACATCTGATGGAGTGTATCAGGGTGGAGCAATCTCGCCAGGAATGAATATGAGATTTAAAGCCATGCACAATTTTACAGAATCATTACCGTTAGTTACTTTTAGAGAATCGCAATCAATAATCGGTAAAAACACTGAAATGTCGCTAATTAACGGCGTTGTGCACGGAATTACAGCCGAAATAGACTCGTATATAGACAGTTTAATTAACGAGTTTGGAGAAATTTCAGTATTTATTAGCGGAGGTGACCATGTATTTTTTGTAAATAGATTAAAAAACAGCATCTTTGCAGACCGAAAAATTTTACTGCGAGGTTTGAACAAAATCTTGAACTATAATTTTAAACTTAGAAATGGAGAAAATATCATTTAAAATATTAATTCTTATAATTTTTCCTAGCATATTGTTTGCACAGGGTATCGAGACTTCTCCATATTCAGCATTCGGATTGGGAAATAAGAAATATGCTGGTGTAGATGCATCAGTTAATATGGGAGGTTTGAATAATGTCTTTTGGGACAATATTCACGTTAACCCTTTCAACCCTGCTTCATATTCGTACCTCAGTTTGACCAATTTCTCTATTGGTGTTCAAGGTAAGAATACAAATGCTGAAACCGCTGACGAAACAGGGGAGTACGGTGATGTAGGTATAAACCATTTAGTAATGGGTATCCCAATGGGTAAATGGGGAGGTTTAGCTATGGGATTCGTCCCTACAACCTCATCAGGATATGATGTTACTAGTACTACACCATTAATAGATCAGGGATCAGAAATTATTAATCCTGACACTGGGGAAACTATCTATGATGGAAGTTATGATCAATATAATATTTCTAGAGGTTCGGGTGCTATAAACAGATTCTTTATTGGGGCAGCATTCAGTCCTTTTAAAGGTTTTTCTATTGGAGTTAATGCCATGTACGACTTTGGTACTCTTAAACGTACATCAATCATGTACGTACCTAGTGTATATAAATCATTAGAAGAAGATGAAGACCCTGTACTTGTATATGAAGGAGATCAATATTACTCTCAAGAAAAATCATCTATACGATTGAATCAATGGAATTATAAGTTGGGATTAATGTACACAGGTGATCTTTCTGAAAAATTACAATATTCTATCGGAGCAACTTATGGAATAGGAAATAATACTACTGTAGAATATTCTAGATACTTATATACATTTAAATATGCTTCTAATGGAATAGAAATGCCTTTAGATACATTGAAATCTTCATCGGTAGAAGGAGAACTAAAGAAAATGAAACTTCCTCAATATGGAGGATTTGGATTAAGTATAGGAAATTACAAAAAATGGATGGTTGGTGTGAATTACGATTTCAAAGATCCTCTTAGTGGAATAGATAATTTCCTTGAAGGCGTAACATATTCTAAATCGCAGAGTTTTTCTGCTGGAGGATACATCACTCCTAAATACAACTCGCTTATGAGCTATTGGGAAAGAATAACTTATAGAGCAGGTTTTAGATACGAAGATCTAGGATTGCAAATAAATGGAACTGATATAGTTGATTATAGCGTTAATTTCGGATTAGGACTACCTCTGAAAAATGGCGCATCCAATGTAAATATAGGAGGTTCGTATGGTGTTAGAGGAACTACAGACAATGGACTTGTTAAAGAAAATTACTTCAGTTTTAATGTAAGTTTCTCATTGAGTGATAAATGGTTTAAGAAAGTAAAATACAACTAGAATAATTTTTATAGCTTTGCAGTGTTGTTGAAAGAATAATAGTTGAGTAGTAATTGATATAAATTTAAGTAGTAAAAAAAAGAAAATTATGAAGAATAAGTTTTTCGGATTGGTATTGTTCGTATTAGGAATATCTTTTTCGTTACCAGCAATAGCCCAAGATAATGCTCCTGCAGACAAGAAGGAAGCTGCTTGTAAGAATGATGAGAAAGTAAAAGAAAATCTTTCTGTCTACTATGAGTATTACAAATCAAAGAACTACAAAGATGCTTATGATGCATGGAACTATGTTTACGAAAACTGTCCATCAGCTCACAAAAACATCTACATCCATGGTCCAAAGCTTATAAAGTATAAATACAAGAAAGCTACAACTGCTGAAGAAAAGAAAAGTTGTCTAGATAAACTTATGAAAGTTTATGATGATAGATTGGTTTATTTTCCAGGTAAAGAAGGTTACGTACTAGGAATGAAAGGTTCTGATATGCTTAACTACAAAATTGGAACTTCACAGGAAGCATTCGATGTATTATCTAAAGCATATGAGATTGATGGCAATAAATTAAGTGCATCTGTATTGTATGCGTATTTTATGGCATCTACAAGACTTTTCAACGAGAAAATATTCACAGACGAGGACGTATTTAAAGTTTACGACCAAGTTATAGAAGCGATAGACTACGGAAAAGAAGCAAAAACTGAGATTATTGCTAAATATGAGCAAAAGGAAGAAGACGGAAAGACTTTAACTAAAAAAGAAGCAAAAGCTCTTAAAAACGCAAAGATTGGCTATCATTCTTATGACACTGTAGCATCTAACGTTGAGAAAGTTATTGGTAAAATTGCTACTTGTGATCGTTTAGATATGATTTATGGTCAGAAGTATGATGAAAACAAAGGAGACATCAATTGGGTGAACGGAGGAGTTAAAATGATGACTCGTAAAAAATGTTTCGATAGTAAAGTATTCTTTAAATTAATTGATGCTAAGTCAAAATTAGCACCTGATGCTTCATCTTCACGTGTTGCAGGTTTATTGTCTTTATCAAATAAACAATATTCTAAAGCTCTAGGGTACTACGAAGAAGCAATTAAATTAGGAGATGATCCTGCTAAAACTGCTGATGATTATTACAAAGCTGCACAGTGTTTGTTCAAATTAGGTCAACGCTCAAAAGCTAGATCATATGCTTACAAGGCAATGGAGAACAAAAAAGGATGGGGAGAGCCATACATCTTGATTGGAGACATGTATGCTGCTAGTGCAAACTCTTGTGGAACAAATGCATTTGAGAAAAAAGCTGTTTATTGGGCTGCAATTAACAAGTATGCACAAGCTAGATCTGTAGATCCTAAAGTATCTAAGAAAGCTGCTAAGAAGATTAGTGCTTGGAGTTCTCAAGTACCTAATAAAACTATGATATTCCAATTTGGATACATAGGAAAACCAACATACAAGATAGGTTGTTGGATTAATGAAACTGTTAAAGTACCTCAATCTTAATAATGAGATTTATAAGTTTTTTATATCATAAGAGAAGCATTGTTATCCTGCTTGGGATAACAATGCTTTTTTCTTGTGAAAACAAAATGAGTGAAATAGACAAACTAACCTCAAAAGATATTAATACAGATAACCACATCACTAATATCGACATGATTTATACCGATTCGGGTATAGTTAAGTTAAGACTAAAAGCACCTACAACGATAATTCATGACGATAAGAAAGAACCGTATAAGGAATTCCCTGAAGGGTTAGAAGTATTCTTTTTCAAAGACAGAGATACCATAGTAGAGAATTATTTGAAAGCAAATTACGGTATCAATTATGGCAAAAAAGATCTTACTGAAGTTAGAGGAGATGTGGTAGTTGTAAACGAAAAAGGAGACACTCTTAAAACTGAAAAGCTTTTTTGGGACTCAAAAAAGAAACTAATATATTCTGACGAGTTAGTTAGAATTATTCAAAAAGATCAGGTTATTGTTGGTGAAGATGGTTTTG
>CAZIYK010000175.1:0-4440 GCA_964543445.1 uncultured Flavobacteriales bacterium | reverse complement strand
AGCAATTCTTTACCGCATTTTATCTGATTAATTATAAGCTTACTGCATTCTCTTTGCTTCTATGCTTAGAGTTGCGTGAGGAACTAGTTTTAAACGTTCCTTATTGATAAGCTTACCTGTAACTCTACATATTCCGTAAGTCTTGTTTTTAATGCGTAAAAGAGCATTATTCAAATCGCGAATAAACTTTTCCTGACGGGCAGCCAATTGTGCATTTGCTTCCTTAGACATTGTAGAAGCTCCTTCGTCGAACGATTTAAAGGTAGGTGATGTATCATCAGTACCATTATTTAAATCGTTAAGGTAAGACTGTCTTATAATATCTAAATCATGTTCAGCCTTTACAATTTTTTCTTCTATCAGAGCTTTAAATTCTTCTAATTCCTCGTCAGAGTACCTCTCTTTAATATCTGCTAATTTCATAGGTGTAAGTATTAGTTAATATCAAGGATAAAATGGTTACGATATCATTCGTAAAACTCCCTTATAATTTACAACTTAATAGCTGATTTTACAAGGCTCTACCCCTAATTTTATATTTTGGTTAATTTGATTATAGTTTTTATTTCATCGAATTCAATTTCGTGACCATCTGAAATAGAATCTACGAAATTTAGTTCTTTTGTTAAAGTTTCACTTTTTATGTATTCTAAGTTTTTAGAAACTGCTTCTTTCAATTCATCAACATTTTGTATTTCTACAGAAATCTGATCCGTAACTTCAAACCCTGAATCTTTACGTAGATTCTGAATACGGTTTACCAACTCTCTTGCTATTCCTTCGAATTTTAATTCATCAGTAATTGTTACATCAAGAGCTACGGTAATTCCATTGTGATTTGCTACAGTCCATCCTTCGATGTCTTGAGTAGTAATCTCTACTTCATCGAGTGCTAATCTAACATTCTTTCCGTTAACTTCTATCTCAATTTCTCCATTTTTTTCTATCTCAGAAATCTCTTCTTGACCGAACTTAGCAATGGCTTGACCTACAAAACGCATCTCTTTACCAAACTTTGGTCCAAGTGCCTTAAAATTAGGTTTTATACTTTTAACTAAGATTCCAGAAGCATCAGAAAGCAACTCAATTTCTTTAACGTTAACCTCAGCTAAAACAAGGTCTGCTATAGATTCTATCTGCTCTTTAGTTTTATCATCTAGAACAGGAACCATGATTTTTTGTAATGGCTGACGAACTTTCAATTGATCTTTCTTACGAAGGCTCAATACCATTGATGTAATTGTTTGTGCCTTGTGCATACGCTCTTCCAACTCAGCATCAACCTGACTAGCATCGTAAACTGGCCAATCAGCAAGGTGAATAGATTCGAAGTTCTCTTTACCTGTTGCAGCATTAAGATCTCTGTAAAGCTTATCCATGAAGAATGGAGATACTGGAGACGCTAACTTAGCCACTGTATTCAAACAAGTATAAAGAGTTTGGTAAGCCGAAATTTTATCTTCTTGGTAATCTCCTTTCCAGAAACGTCTTCTACTTAAACGTACAAACCAGTTACTCATATTCTCAGTAACAAATTCCTGAATAGCACGTGCAGCACGAGTAGGCTCGTAATCTTCCATACTATCAGTTACAACCTTTACAAGAGTATTTAATTCTGATAATATCCAACGATCAATCTCTGGTCTGTTTTCTACATCTGGTTCAGAATAAGTAAATCCATCAATATTAGCGTAAAGTGCAAAGAAATTGTAAGTGTTGTAAAGTGTTCCGAAGAATTTACGTCTTACCTCATCAATTCCATCAAGGTCGAACTTAAGATTATCCCATGGCTGAGCATTAGAAATCATGTACCAACGCGTTGCATCTGGACCGTATTTTTCTAGCGTAGTAAATGGATCAATTCCGTTTCCAAGACGCTTACTCATTTTCTGACCTTTCTTGTCTAAAACAAGTCCGTTTGAAACTACATTTTTGTATGCCACAGAATCGAAATTCATTGTTGCAATTGCATGTAGTGTATAGAACCATCCACGAGTTTGATCTACTCCCTCAGCAATAAAATCAGCAGGGAAAGCTTTGTTATCGTCTATCATTTCTTTGTTTTCGAAAGGATAGTGCCATTGAGCATAAGGCATAGAACCAGAATCGAACCAAACGTCGATAAGGTCAGCTTCACGCTTCATTGGTTGTCCATTAGCCGATACCAAAGTAATATTATCTACTACGTGCTTGTGAAGATCTATTTTCTCGTAGTTATCTGAACTCATGTTACCAACTTCAAACTCTTCGAAAAGATTCTTGTCCATAACACCAGCATCAACAGCTTTCTGCATTTCTGCTTTAAGCTCTTCGATAGATTCTACTATAATTTCTTCTGTACCATCTTCTGTACGCCAAATTGGCAATGGAATACCCCAATAACGAGAACGAGATAAGTTCCAGTCGTTGGCATTATCTAGCCAGTTACCAAAACGTCCTGTTCCTGTAGCTTCAGGTTTCCAATTTATAGTTTTGTTAAGCTCACTCATTCTCTCGCGTTTCTCGGTAACTTTGATAAACCAAGAATCTAACGGATAGTAAAGAACTGGCTTATCTGTACGCCAACAGTGTGGGTAAGAGTGAACATATTTTTCAGCTTTGAAAGCTTTATTTTCTTCTTTTAGTTTTATTACTAACTCTACATCAACAGATCTTTCTGGTGCTTCTCCCTCAGCGTAATATTCGTTTTTAACGTATTTACCTGCGAATTCACCCATGTGCTCTGTGAATTTTCCTTCTAGATTTACCAAAGGAACAGGGTTGCCATTCTTATCTAAAACTAACAATCCAGGAACACCTGCATTTTTAGCAACCAAGGCATCATCGGCACCAAAAGTTGGAGCTGTGTGTACAATACCTGTACCATCCTCAGTAGTAACAAAATCACCAGGGATTACTTGGAATGCTTTATCAGCATCTTCGTAAGGTTGTGCATAAGGAAGTAACTGCTCGTAGTGAACACCTAAAATATCAGCACCTTTAAGTTCTTTTAGAATTTCGTACTGCTGAATTTTTCCTTTCTTAACAATTGGCTCCTCTTTATTTAATTTACCAGAATTTGAATAATGGTAAGCCCCTTCTGTAATTTCATTATTTTCGGGAGCTACAAAATATTTAGAGAACAAACTTTTAGCCAATACAACATTTACTTCTTCAAAAGTGTACTGATTAAGAGTTTTTACTACTAAGTAATCTATCTTTTTACCAACCGTTAAAGCTGTATTTGAAGGCAAAGTCCAAGGAGTAGTTGTCCATGCAAGGAAATAAATATCTCCTTCAATTCCCTTCAACACATCAGTGTAAGTAGATGGAATTGCTTTGAATTGTGCAATCACAGTATTGTCTGTTACATCACGGTAACATCCAGGCTGATTCAATTCGTGAGAACTCAATCCTGTACCCGCTTTTGGCGAATAAGGCTGAATTGTATATCCTTTGTAGATAAGTCCTTTTTTGTAAAGCGACGCTAATTGCCACCAAACAGACTCGATATACTTGTTAGTATAAGTAACGTAAGGATCTTCCATATCAACCCAATAACCCGCTTTGCGAGTAAGGTCGTTCCAAACGTCAGTATATTTCATCACCGCTTTTCTACAAGCGTTGTTGTATTCTTCTACAGAAATTTTGGTTCCGATATCTACCTTAGTAATTCCTAGTTCTTTTTCAACACCAAGCTCAACTGGAAGACCGTGAGTATCCCAACCTGCCTTACGGTTTACTTGATATCCTTGAAGAGTTTTGAAACGACAAAACAAATCTTTGATAGTACGTCCCATCACGTGGTGAATACCTGGCATACCATTAGCCGATGGTGGTCCTTCGAAAAACACGAAAGAGTCTTTACCCTCGCGACTTTTCATACTCTTTTCAAAAATCTCATTATCCTCCCAAAATTCAAGAATTTCTCCTGCTACTTTCGGTAAATCTAAACCTTTATATTCTGTAAATTTCATATCTGTTGTTTAACTGATAAACTGTTTCATCGATTCGTCATTCTGACCGCAATGTAAGAATCTTATTCTTATAAAAAAGGTCTTTAAACTTCGCTTCGCTATAGCCTTACCGACCAAGTGTGTTCAGTTCTAGATGACGTATTTATCTAATTAAAAATTCATCATTTTTAAAGATTTGCGAAAATACAAAATTGTTTTAAATACACGCAGACAATGTGCATTTTATGATGAAAAATGGAAGCTTTTTGTAGTAAAATTGGAGTTTGTTAATTTGTCTAGTATCAGATAATAAATATCACATACATAAATGAAGATTTTTTAATAAGGAAAGACAAAAATCAAACTAATTCTAAACAAAAAAATGAATTAATAATTTTACCAATAACTATTCCGCTAGGATTATAGTTGAAATTAAGAGAAAAATTGTTTTAAATCTCTTTTACAAAGTAACTAACATCAGGAAGAAAAGCCACATTGCACTATT
>CAZIYK010000174.1:0-4442 GCA_964543445.1 uncultured Flavobacteriales bacterium | reverse complement strand
ACTTGTAACCTTCTGAGCCGTAATCAGATGCGCTATTCAGTTGCGCCACGAGGCCGAAATAATATAAATTTTTAATACAAAAACTACTCTTATGTATTAATTTGTGACCTCGACAAGATTCAAACTTGTAACCTTCTGAGCCGTAATCAGATGCGCTATTCAGTTGCGCCACGAGGCCTTATTGTTTTGCGGATGCAAATATATGTAAAAATATTTGTCTACAAAATAAAATAATCATTTTTTTGGATTTATTTTATTGATGCAGTAAGTCCTAATTCTAATAGCTTATTATAGCGAGGTTTAAGATCTTTAATACTTCCCGTTTTAACACCGCATTTCCCATTGTAATGAATAATCATTGTACACTGTTCTGCTTGTTCCAGTGTGTGGTCACATGTTTTTATAAGTGCATCAATAACAAAATCAAATGTATTTACATCGTCATTGAAAATAATAATTTGATGTTTGTTACTCAGTTTTGTTCTGTGTTCAACTTTTACACTCTCTTTTGTTTTTTCTTTTGATGGCATGATAATATTAAATTTCGCTCATTACAAAAATACTAAAATATGTAAATGATTTTACGGAATATTGAATACAAGAAACTATAAGTATTCAGATAAAGATTATACCTATCTAGCATTTAATAAAATGTATTTATTTTGGAATAATCTAACATTCATTTTTGATGCTTTTTTGTATCTATATTCAAATCCATTTATTTCTTTTTTTCTACGCTTATCACTAATCTTATCAAATTTTTTCATGATATATAGATTGTTTGTGTAGAAATTCATAACGTTAGCTTTGTAGTTAAAGTAATAATACTTACCCGCTAGGGTTACAAAGTAAACTGTAATCTCATCACCATCATCTCGTCTTTTTATTTCAATTTTCCCTGTGTAAGCTTTATCTACTATATGCCCGTTAAAACTGTGAATTTCAATTTTATCATCCGACAAGAATAATTTTTCATAAGGGTCCCACGATAGTTTCAAATTGCTGAAAAGAATTTTGAATTGTAATTCCTCTGGGAATTTTCTGCTAAAGTCACCATATTGTCTAGAGTAATCTTCGTAAGATTTATTTAATAATCTAGAAAATCCAAATTTTTGAATTTCAGTTTCACCTGATGAGGCACCTTTAGAACCTGTTGCTTGTAGATCATGTCGTATTTCATCAGTTACCAATTTGTTAAATTCGAAATTAATACCCAATACAGCATCTAGGTTTATTTTGTTTGATCTCATGTTATAATCAGCCTTACCATAAGATTTAATTTCAATAACCTTATCAGGGTTATAAAACTTCAATTCACCACTAGCTTCTATTTTACATTTATCGTTGTAGAAGATGATTTCATCTTGTTTAATACCATTAACAACTTTTCCTCCTATTTTGTAGCATGAATTTTCTTTGTCGTATAACAAACTACCTTTGGCAGAAATAAAATCGTGATTTATAAAATACCTATTAGTAGACAGGAATGCTGCTGAATAGCTCTTATTTTTAGCATAAATACCATTGTATATAGTTAAATATTGAGATTGGTTATTGAAATTGTTGGTTTCAATATTAACATTATTAGGGTCTATATATGAATATATAGGTATCTCTCCAATGTCAACATTATTACAACGACTCTTAATGCTTGAATATCCCTTAAATTTTAAAAATTCTGATTCTCCACTTACTATAACATCTCCATTGAATTTAAAATGAGGATTCAGCATGAAATTTTCTTTAGGTAAAATATCTCCATGACCAACAACTTTGTTTTTCAAAGAATCAACATAAATAGATGATATTGAGATTGGATGTGCTAAACTATCTACGTCGTAGTAGTTGTATATAGCGTTACCTTCAAGTTCATGTGAAGATCGTATAGTAATATTTGCCTTATCAAGTTTATGCTCATTTGCTCCAATACCAATTTTAACTTCTGCATCTTCAAAACCTTGCATCCATCCATTGTCTAATATCTCTAATTTATTGTCTTTGGGAGTAATAAGGGCATCTGCAACTGTAATTCCATAAACTTCTGATGCTTCTAATTTGTCTTCATCTAGGCTATAAGAGGCCTTCATAGCTTGAAATCTTAAAGAGTCTTGAGGTGGATCAACAGATACAAACCACGAATTCATATCGTTTTCATCACTAGATAATTCAAATTTTCTATCATCAATTTTCCATACAGCTTTATTGGTATAAGCAATATATTTGCTTTGTACAAACTTGACATATGCATTGTCTTCGTTAAGTGTGAAACGACCTTCTCTTTTTGACATATCTATCACTCCTGCAGAATTGTTTATAACTACTTCCGAAGGAGCATCTGATGCTTCTCTTAATTTAAAATCTAAAAGATTACTATTTATAGAGTCACCATATAAATTATAATGATTACTAGAAATTTCAGCTGTTTTAGATAATATACGACCACTAGCTGTAAGATTGTTTTTAATAAATGCAAGTTGTCCATCTAAAACAATAGTGCTATCGTAAAAAACAAAACGACGTCTAGAAGTAGAAGTACTATCCTCTATCAAACGGATGGACATGCTGTCGACTGATGGCTTCCAAAAAATTGAAACGTTTTCTGCATAACCCTTAGGAGTATTTAATGAGTCATTTACATTGTAATCTATATTGAAATTAGTAGCAATAGATTTTAGAGAATCTGGATAGAATTCAATTTTATCAGTTTTTATTTCAGCCGATAAATATGAAAGTCTACCTTCTCCATTTAATCCTTTGGTGTCTAATCTAATACTATCGTGGAAAACACCTTTGTTGTACACACTAAATCCATCTTCTCCTGTGTTGTAACTAAATCCTAGTGATAAATCTTTCTGTACTTTTACGAAATAATTAAAATCAGGGAAAATACTAGTGTGAATTGTTCCATAAAATTTAACATCTCTTGAGCTTACTGTTGTAAGTGAATCTAGTTCGAAAGGAGCTAGTTTAACATACAATTCACTTCTGTTGTAATATTTTTGTTTTATCTCCGGCAAATCATAGAAAACATATGCGTCTCTAGTATTGTTGAACTTCGGGAAATCAGCGTATAGGATGCTTCCAGATTTATTTGAAGGATCATCGATATATAGTTCTCCTCTAAGAGAATCAATTGGGTTAATTACTCTTACATATTCAGGGTTAGCTAATGAATCGGTTTCCCAACTAGGTACAAAATATTGCATTCTTTGGTTTCCGTTCATTACAATTTTGAAATCGTCATAGTTGAAATTGTAATCACTTCCTTCGAATTTATAATTACCAACACTGATGCTTCCATTAAATCTCATGTTTAATGCTTTGTTTATAGTTACTGTGTCAGTAGGAACTACACTAACTTTTTTTCTTGTAGATAAATTAATCCTCTCTATGTTCAAAAGTGAAACTTCACCATTTTCTAGGTTTATAGAACCATGAATAGATGTTGATTTTGGTGCGTGAAATAATATAGCATCATAGTCTTTACTTCCTTTATAAGCATCAACAAGGTTGAAGAATTTATCGGGAAATCTTACTCTTTCAAGATCTATATCAGTGTATAAATATCCTAGAGAAGTTAACTCCATTAACATATGAGTTGCATGCGATTTAGGCATATTCATATGTTCTGCAATGTAATTTATTGTTAAGTAATCGTATTCTTGATTATACATGTATAAATTGTATAATTCAACTAATGGATTAACTCTGTTGAGTCCTTGAAATTGGTCGATAATACTTTCATCGTAATAGTTGTCTGATACAAAAGGAACGCTTATATAATCTTCTGTATTGAAAACAATTTGTTTATCTCCTTTTTTCCATGTCATGCTATTTAAAAACATGTCGATACCATTGTATGAATTAGAGTAAGGAGCTTCCGATAATTTGTTATTATTTTTAGTTATGGTGAGTTTTTTGTTCTGTAAGTCATAGCGCATAGCTAATTGGGGGTGATAGATAGAGTCTTCCATCAATCTAATGCTAACGCTAGTTTCGTTAGAGAAAATACTTTTTTTAGAGAAAATAAAACTCTCTGATGCAAATATAAAGGATTCTTTACCTGAGTTTTTAATATGTAAAATTGCTTTATCTGTATAATCACCTACTCCTAATATGTTGTTTTTTCTCAACATGATTCCACCTTTAAAATCTATATCAGGTGCAATACTATTGAAAATGTAGTCGTTTTTGTATGATTTAAAAACAGGATAAATTTTCCTTCTAGGATCACCTGTTTCTGCTTTATTTTCTAGACTTCCTAAAACATTTTTATTGAAGAAATATTTATTATGTAGGACTACCGAATCAGCAACAAATCCTTTTTGTTTTACATCGATAGTGAAATTTTTTGCTACAGCATAAAGAGAATCTCTTGTGAAGGATTTTGAATTCCAATAAATTTTAGCTTTTGATACTTTAATAACTAAATCAGATGGTGA
>CAZIYK010000173.1:0-4444 GCA_964543445.1 uncultured Flavobacteriales bacterium | reverse complement strand
TTTTTTAACACTTACTAAACTAATAATAGAATAGTAGTGAGGGAATACTAATCCATTATTATTTTTTTGTCCAACCTGCTGTCCAGTCTTTTCCAGTTTCTACAGCTCCAATATAATTTGCAGCATCGAACCAAGAATCTATCGCTGTAGGATTGGCAGCTCCGTTAGTTTCAGTTCCAATATATCCATCAAGTGCAACACCAGTAGTAGAATTAATTTTCTCGAATGGATCACAAGCTTTAAAATTAGTTCCGTTATCGAATATGATTGAATTAGATACTAGTAGAGAACCATCGTTCATATTAGTTGTTGTTTGCTCATTTGATACTCTTATTCCTGCCTTAGGGAATTTAGTAACAATAGCGTTGTAGATTTTTCCTTTTGTACCTTCTCTTAATCTCATTCCTGTATTTTTTCCATCATCATTATATCCTATTAAAGTAACATTTGAGATTGTAGGATTTGAAAAAGGTTGAAGTGTATTATCGTCAGCATTGTTGTCTGCTTCGAAACCTCTGTCGCCTTTGCCCATTTGGTTAACAACAAGAAACTGTGCCTTACCTGCCCAACCGTGAGTCCAATCGAAAGAATCATCTTCGTTACCTGTAGAAACACAGTACTTGATTTGGGCTGCTCCTCCAAAAAATTCAAATCCATCGTCAGATCCCTTGTATGCTTGCAAATAAGATAATTTTGTACCACTACCTACACCGTTGAAAGAAAAACCGTTAAGTTCATTATCTGTACCAAGTATTTTTCCTGCATACTCAACACGAACATATTTCATGACACCAGAATTGTCGCTGTTATCGTTTCCTCCATAAACACCTGTTCCTCCTTCTCCTTCGGCAGTAGCACCAGTGTTTAGTTTTCCATAACCATTAATAATTATTCCACCCCATTGACCTGGTTCTTGAGTTGCATTACCTGAAGTGAAAACAATAGGTTTTGAAGCAGTACCTACTGCGTAAATTTTGGCTCCTTGCAAAACTGATAAAAATTCTGTTGTTGATTCGTCTTCATCAGATGATATTACAGTTCCTTCTTCGATAGTTAAAGTAGAACCGCTTTTTACAAAAACACCACCTTTAAGTACCCATTTGGTAGAATTATCTAAAGTAATATTATCGTTAATTACTCCTTCGATAGATTTTTTTCCGTTTCCTAAATCAGTAATTACATATTCTTTCTTGGCCTCTCTTTTTTTACTATTATCATTGTTATCATCATCTTTTGAACATGATGTGAATGACGCAACAGACATTACCATTGCCATAGAAATTGTGTAGATTGTTTTCATTTTTGATTTCATGTTTGTTTTCATTTTTGTTTAGATTAACACAGCTTTGTTTGTTTAGTTAACTGTGTGGGTTGTTTAAATAATTTGTGATTGATTAAATTTTATACTGCAAATAAATAAGTCGCATTTTAACTAAAAGTGAACGCCAAATTAGGGTTAGTTAAAGCTTACATTATGTCATAGTTAACACTTAACGAAAGGTTAATACCCTTTGTGTATTCGTTAACAACATTATCAACATTGTTCTGATACTGTACTTCTCTAATAGTTGGATTAAGTATGTTTTTTGCCGAAAATCTAAGTTTGAATTTATCAGACAGTTTAGATTGTATTATTAAGTTTAGCGTGTTTATAGGTTGTTCGTAAGTATCGCCAATATTATTTGATCCTACTCTTACCAGCCTTTCGCCAAAAACATTGTATGCTAGCGAAACATCGGTTTTTATTCTATCGAATCTATATTTAGCATCAATATTCAACAAGAAAGGCGATGCTCCTTCTAGAGGTCTCACACTATTTGTTTGAATTATTGACACGTCGCCACCACCAATAGAGCTCGAAGGAATTGAAGCATTCGTCATTGTAGATCTGCTGTAGATGTATGAAGCATTTAGTCCAAATTCAATATTCTCTAATTGCTCTTTACTTGTCCATTTTCCTAAATTGCCAGACCATTCGGCTTCTAAACCTGCAACCATTGCATAATCGGCATTTACATAAGTTTGTAGTTGACCCGATGCTGTTGCAAGCATTGCTTTCTCAATTGGTGTATCTAAATATTTTCCAAATATTGAAAACGCAAGAACTCCGCCTCTTTGAGAGAATTTTTCCCAACGCAAATCGATATTGTAATTTTTTCCATTGTGAAGGTTGGGATTTCCTCTTGATTTCATTCCAGCAAAATCTTCTACATATTCGAAGTTGGACATCTCTCTAAACCCTGGTCTAGAAATAGTTTGACTAGTAGAGAGTTTTAACGATTGAGTCTCGTTAAGTTTATATTTAAGAATTAGCGATGGTAACAAATAAGGATCGTCAATTTGAAACTTATCAATTCTAGATGCAATTTGCTGATTATTGTATTCAACACTTTGAGTTCCTACTTCGAACCTAGCGCCAATTAAGACATCTAAATTACCTATGGCCTGAAAATATCTAGCATAAGCAGAATGTACATTGAAATTGAAAAGTTGTTTAGAAGAATTATCTCCTCTTTCGTTGTACTTAACTTTATTTGCACCGAAAGTATTATCGTTAATAACTTCATCAGGTGTTTCGTAAGGGAAACCATTTACAAACCCTAAATCTTCGGTTATATACCTATTAAAATCGCTACTGAAAATATAGTTGAACTGACGATAATCAAAATTTCTTTCTTTCAATTTGGTTTGCAAACCACCTTCTACAAACGATGTTTCTCTTTCTGAAGTTCTACCAAAAACATATTTAGTACTAACTTCAGCTGTGAATTCATTTTCATCTAACCATGAAAAAAATCTATGGTTTTCGTTTCTATCTATATAGTTTATCTCGTAAGGAGCATTAGTTATTCCTGCATCTTGAGTAAACACCAATTGTCTACGGTCTGGCTCAGTACTTTTTGCAATACTGTATGTGCCACCATAATTAATAGATAAGTTATCGTTTACATTGAAACTTCCTCTTAGCTGATTCCACCAAAGTGAGTTTTCTCTAAAAGTAAATCTCCTAGATGAAACAATTTGATTGTCGTAGTCGAAATGAGTACCTCTAGTTTCTTTTACATCATCAGTAGATAAATGAGAATAGAACGATGTAAATTCAATTTTGCTACCTCTTTTTGTACTGTAGAATAAGTTTGCTAATCCTGTTTGAGTAGTATTATAACTAAACTGCTTAGTTTTATAATCGATTCGTGCAGTGTTATCTGCTCTAATATTTCTCAATAAACCTTCGTAAACCCTGTTTTCGTTACTAAAGGAAGTAGCAACCAAAACACCTAAGGAAGACCCATTCTCAAAATTGAAATAGTCGTTGTAGCCCAAGCTTGCCGAAATATTTGTTGGAGAATTATATTTCTTTGTATTTAAATTATTAGCGAAATACTTATTCATGTCTGAGCCATGATAGTATTCTTCGCTAGCTATAACACCTGGTAAGCTTCTAGTACCATCGTCGTAACCGATATAATCAGTCTTTCCTCCATAATACGAATTAAATGGTTGAAAAGTTGAATTGGTATTTGCTGAAGCTCCCAACCCTAAAGTTAATTTTCTATCGCTTGAACTAGCTTTTGTAGTAATATTTATACTTCCTCCAGCATAATCACCAGCCTTACTAACATCATAAGATTTATCTACAGAAATACTCGATACTACTCCCATTGGAAAAATATCTAAAGGAATAACCTTTGTATCTGGTGTTGGTGAAGGTATTGGCATTCCGTTAAGTGTGGCATTGTTGTACCTATCGCCCATACCTCTAACAAAAATGTACTTAGAAGATACTTTAGAGATACCTGCCATTTTAGTAATTCCATCAGAAACATCAGATGCACCTTTTTCGGCAAGCTCAACCGATCCAATACTTTGAACCATTGCTGTAGCTTTTCTTCGTTCTAGCATTAATACCGCTTTACTTTCTCTATTAACTTTCTCTACCAAAGTTATTTCTTCCAAAGCCATAGCATTAACCCCCAAAGACCTATCGAAAGTGAAAGTTTGACCAGGTAAAACAGATATATCTTCTTCAAGGTTTTCATAACCCATAAAACTTACTTGGATTACGTAATCTCCAGGAGGAACGTCAATTTCAAATTTTCCATCCAAATCGGTAGTAATACCTACATCAGTGTTTTTTAGTATTACATTAGCAAATGACATAGGATCATTATTATTCTCCTTGTCTAAGATTGTACCTCTAATAATTGCATTTTCTTGCGAATATCCCCCAATACTCAAAAGCATTAATAAAGAAACAAGTGTAATTTTAATTTTCATGTTATTCTTTTTTGTTTTCGAAAGTGTTAATTATTTCGATGCAAAGAATGACGATTGATGTAAATCAAAAGTTAGAAGTACATGAGTTTTTAGTTATTAGTAGATTAACTAGTTGTTAATTATATTAAGGATGTGTTACATTCAAATTATCCACAGGTTACCCCAT
>CAZIYK010000172.1:0-4495 GCA_964543445.1 uncultured Flavobacteriales bacterium | reverse complement strand
GGAACTCCGAAGTTCAACCCTTTCTTTATTCCTAAGATGATTGCTGACATAGCAGGAGGGTTAATATCAATTAAATATGGTTTTAGAGGTCCTAACTTTACAACTGTAAGTGCATGTGCATCTGCATCAAACGCTATAATCGATGCTTATAATTACATCAGATTAGGCAAAGTAGATGTTATGGTTACAGGTGGTTCTGAAGCAAGTATTATCGATGCTGGAATGGCTGGTTTTAATGCGCTTCACGCTCTATCTACTAGAAATGACGACCCTGCTACTGCATCAAGACCTTTCGATCAAGGTCGTGATGGATTCGTTTTAGGCGAAGGTGGTGGAGCTCTAATTTTGGAAGAGTACGAGCACGCTGTAAAAAGAGGAGCTACAATATATGCTGAAGTTGGCGGAGCAGGAATGTCTGCTGATGCTCATCACATGACAGCACCTCATCCAGAAGGACTTGGAGCTTATAAGGTAATGGCTAACTGCTTAGATGATGCTGAATTATCTGCAGAAGATGTTGATGTAATTAACGTACACGGTACTTCTACTCCATTAGGAGATATTTCAGAAGTTAAAGCTATCCAAAAATTGTTTGGAGAGCACGCTTACGAATTAAACATAAATTCAACTAAATCTATGACAGGTCACCTATTAGGTGCTGCAGGAGCAGTTGAATCTATCGCATCGATTCTTACGTTAAATAACAACCTTGTACCTCCTACTATTAATCATTTTGAACTTGATTCGGAATTAGATCCGAAATTGAATTATACATTCAACAAGGCTCAAGAAAGAGAAGTTAATGTAATTATGACTAACACATTTGGATTTGGTGGTCATAATGCTAGTATACTTTTCAAAACATTTAAATAAACAAGCAAACGGGTTTATCTAGGTAAATCAAAAGAAAATACAACGATTTTTTAATCGTTAAAAAAACTTATTTACATTGAATAATGTAAAAACGGAATAAATAAATGTGTTAGTATTAAATCCAATAAAATTATAATTGGGAAAATATGTAACATCAAAAAAATAATTACACACATGAAATTTATCCTGAATTGGTTTAATTCCCGTACTTCAAATGAAGACGGGAATTTTTTTTCTACCCTCAAGGATATTTTAGGTTTCAAGCCAAAAAAACTCGAGATGTATCATACTGCCTTTACACACAGGAGTATGGCACAATTCGACAAAGAAGGAAATCCTATTAGCTACGAAAGGTTGGAATTTTTGGGTGACGCAATACTAAGCTCAGTTATATCGGCATATCTATACGAGAAAATGCCTACAAAAAACGAGGGCTATTTAACTCAAATGAGATCTAAAATTGTAAGCAGAAAAACTCTTAACGAAATAGGTAAACAGATAGGCCTAAAAAAGCTTATCAAGAGTAAAATTCCGGATGCACAATTTAGTGATACTCTTCTAGGTGACTCCTTCGAATCGTTTGTTGGAGCGATATATCTAGACAGAGGATATTACTACGCCGAAAAATTCATCTACAAAAAGATGCTAGAACCATTTATAGATATCGATAATCTTGAAAACAAAATATCTAGCTATAAAAGTTTTGTAATTGAATACTGCCAAAAGGAAAGAAAGGAAGTGAAATTTGTTCTAGTAGAAGACAAACAAGATGCTAGAAATAAACTTTTCAGTATAAAATTAGAGATAGACGGCAAATACATATCAAAAGGTAGAGCTACATCTAAGAAAAAAGCTGAAGAACAAGCTGCAAAAAGAGCGTATTACTCTATACAACAAAAGGTAGATCAAACTAAAAAATAGATACAATATTTCACTTTATACAAGTAAAAACGTTGCCTCTCTGTATATCAACAAATAACCTCATCCACTTAGCATTTATTTCGTAATTTTGCAGCCATTAATATTAATACACATATTAAAATGTCTGTAGCACAAAAAGAATTCAAGAAAGTTACTACCAAGTCTGTTCAGGAAATGAAGGCTAGAGGAGAAAAAATATCTATGCTTACTGCTTACGATTATACTCTTGCCAAAATGGTTGACAAAGCGGGAATAGATGTTATATTAGTTGGAGACTCTGCTTCAAATGTAATGGCGGGTTATCAAACTACTTTACCTATTACTCTAGACCACATGATATATCACGCATCATCAGTTGTTAGAGCTATAGACAGAGCCTTAGTAGTTGTAGATTTACCTTTCGGGTCTTACCAAGGAAACTCAAAAGAAGCTCTTAACTCTGCCATAAAAATAATGAAAGAGTCTGGTGCTCATTCTGTAAAACTAGAAGGTGGCGAAGAAATAATAGAATCTATAACTAGAATTATTTCGGCTGGAATACCTGTAATGGGACACCTAGGATTAACACCTCAATCTATATACAAATTCGGTTCTTATTCAGTAAGAGCAAAAGAAGACCAAGAAGCAAAACAGCTTTTATCCGATGCAAAAAAACTAGAAGAAGCAGGATGTTTTGCCATAGTACTTGAAAAAGTTCCTGCTAAATTGGCTCAAGAAGTGGCCGAAAGCATTTCTATTCCTGTAATAGGCATAGGAGCAGGTAGTGGTGTTGACGGACAAGTTTTAGTACTTCACGATATGCTTGGAATGACTCACGAATTCAATCCTAGATTCTTGAGACGATACTTAAATCTTTACGAAGATATTACTGGAGCAATAGGTCAATACGTAAATGATGTAAAATCTAAAGATTTTCCTAACGAGAAAGAACAGTATTAGATTTCAATCAATATAAAAATCTAAAAATGCGATGAAAGTTTTCACTTTTCATCGCATTTTTTTATTACCCAAAATAACGAAGCTAGATTCTAATAAAACTGAAAATACTCAAAAGTAGCCAAGTAAAGTCCCAAACCAAAAAGCACAGAAAAAGCCAAAGTTATTAAAGCCAATTTCTTTAATTCTGGTTCTAACTTTTTTGGATCTTCGTTGTTAGTAACTCTTCTTACGTGAGAAATTAAAGGATAAACTACCAATAAAAATATTGCTTGAATCAATCCATTGTAATGTAACGAACTATAAATAACCGCAAATATTATTGCAAACATCGTTAGAAATTCGTGGTACAATTTAGTATTCCCTACTCCTAGTTTTATTGCAAACGTTTTCTTTCCTGCTCGTAAATCGGTAGAATAATCACGTAAATTATTTAGGTTTAAAACTCCAACACTAAGCAAACCTACAGATGCCGCGGGAAGTAATACATCAAGCTCGAAAGATTGTGTGTACAGAAAATAAGTTCCCATTACCGACACTAATCCGAAAAAGATAAAAACAAACAAATCGCCAAAACCAGCATATCCATAAGGATTTGTCCCCATTGTATAACGCATAGCTGCTGCTATTGCCGAAATCCCAATAACCAAAAACAGCAATGAATAAACAAAGTTTTCTTTTCCAAACGAAACCCAAAGCAATGTAATCCCACTAATCAACGATAAAATAGCAAACAAAATCACAACCCTCAACATTTGCTTGGGTGTTATATCTCCACTACCTACTGCCCTCCTATTTCCTATTCTACCTTCATCGGTTCCTTTTACACCATCGCCATAATCGTTAGCTACATTTGAAAGTATCTGAAGAAAAAGAGTTGTTAAAAAAGCAAGTGCAAATATTTTAATATCGAAAAAACCTTCGCTCAAAGCTATAAAAGACCCCATTATTATCCCTGAAATAGATAGAGGAAGTGTTTTTAATCGAAAAGTACTTATCCAAGTCTTTATTGATGCCATTTATTTAAAATCAAATTATTGTTATGCAAAAGTAATAGAATGTTTTGCTTAGCCAACTACTATTTAAAAAAGGAGATTTCACTAACAGATTAAATCATTGTATCATTGCCTCACTAAATCATTAGATCATTCCTTCATTAAATCATTAAACCATTCCATCATTAGATCATTAACACCTCACACTGTCATCGTGTCACCAAAAACAAAAACAAAACTCTTGGCACGATTATTACTAATAAGTACAACGTAATATTAAAACTGTACACTATGGATATCAAAAATATAAATTCACTAAACGAACTTAAAAACACTTTCAAACAGGACAAGAAAACTTTTGTTCTTATCTACAAAAAAGGAAGTGAACAATCTGATTGTGCTTTCGAAAATTTGAGTAAACTAGAAATTGACAATGTTGAAATTTGTGGTGTTGACGTGAGTAAAGTTAGAGATATTCACACCGTTTATGGTATAACTTCAGCACCAAGCTTTTTAGAATTTTCGGGAGACAAGCTAGAAAACACATACAAAGGTTGCCACGAAACAGAATATTTCAACAACTTGATAATTGGAGCTGTTTACACAGGAAGCTCTACTGAAGGCAAACCTCAAAAACGAGTTACAGTTTACTCCACACCTACGTGCAGCTGGTGTACAAGACTTAAAGCTTATCTCGATTCAAAAGGAGTAAAATATCGTGATGTTGATATTTCTAAAAATCAGAAAATAGCTGATGACTTAGTTAAACG
>CAZIYK010000171.1:0-4527 GCA_964543445.1 uncultured Flavobacteriales bacterium | reverse complement strand
TCAGCATTACAATTCCTGACTTGATCTATTTGAATAAAAAAATGCGATGAAGAATAAATCTACATCGCATTTTGTTTCTATTGTCTTAAATTCTAAATTTCTTCAGTTTCAACAATTTTAGCTAAAATATCGTCGTACTGAATAAGCAGATATTTTTTTCCTTCGAACTCAGTTTCTGTACCAGAAAACTCCTTAAACAAAACTGTATCTCCAGTCTGAACTTCTGCATTATCTATTTTAGCAATAGCTACTACTTTTGCTATATTCTTCTTTGTTTTAGCCGATCCCGGGATAATAATTCCCGATGCAGTTTTTTGCTCTCCTTTTTCTTCTGTAATGTCTAAAAGTACATTCTGATTTACTGGAACAAATTCTCTCATTTTATATATCTTTTTATTATTGTTATTTTTTGTCTACCGATTTATAACAAATCTAATGCCAAAATTACTTAATGACAAAATGTCTTTTTTGCGCCGTACAATTAAATTTCTAGTAAGGTTTTGTAAACCATATCTACAGGTAACCCTACAACATTATTATACGAACCTTCAATTTTATTAATCCCTATAAGTCCTATCCACTCTTGAATTCCATAAGATCCAGCTTTATCAAAAGGCTTAAAGTTATCTACATAATATTCTATTTCTTCATCACTCAACTTATTGAAATATACTTTTGTAGAAGAAAAATCACTCACAGTCTTATCCTTTGTTTTCACTGTGAAGGCAGTTATCACTTCATGAACATTCCCCGAAAGTTCTTTCAGCATATTTATTGCATCCTCTCTACCTTTGGGCTTGCCAAGAGCTTTATTATTTATCCAAACAATAGTGTCAGACGTAACAAGAATTTCGTTTTCTTCAAGATCATCGAAAGCTGATGCTTTTTGTTCTGAAATATGAATAGCTATATCTTTACCATCTAAATTTGGAGGATAACTCTCATCAACTTCACGAAGCTTAATTTCGAAATCTAATCCTAAATCTTTAAAAAATTGCTGACGACGAGGCGATGCCGATGCTAAAATTATTTTCTTGCTATTGAGTTTATTAAAAGGCATAATTCAGTTTAAAAATTAAGGTGAAAACAAAAATAGACGAAATACCTGTGAACATTATTATTTTAAGCAAAGTGCTAAGTTTTGTAAAATCTGTTTTCTCTTTAGCTAAATTTACTTTCACTGCAAAGTATAGCAATGGTAATTCAACGAAAGCAAAAATGTAGATTAAAGAATAAGTCTGTTGAGCTAAGAAATTCATTGAATAGTAGAAGATTGCAATCAAAGGAAGCAACGAAATTACTGAAACTATTTTTGCAGTTCTAGAAACTCCCAATTCTAACGCCAAACTTTTTACACCAAATTTTCTATCACCTTCTAAATCTTCAATATCCTTAACTATTTCGCGTATCATAGTCATTACAAAAGCAAAAATAGAATAAACCGAAATCACCTTAAAAGCTTGATAAATCAGTTCTCCACTTTCATCTGTTATGGCAGGCAACAAATCATAAAGAACAATTATAAAAATGCTCATTCCTGCAAGAAGCGAAATTACCAAATTGCCAACAAATACAATTTTCTTCCACCCCATTGCATATTGGTATAGCAAGAGTGAAGATGCTACATAAACAAAGGCAAAATCAACATGGTCTATAATCCACGAAAGATAAAAGCCAAGCGCTATACCAAGTATATTGGTATAAATATAAATATCGTAAGCCTTTTCTTTGCTGATGGTTTTTCCAACTATAACCTTATTTGGTTTGTTGATTTTATCCATTCCCACATCCTGAATATCGTTTATTACATATCCTGCTCCGCTAACTAAAACTATGCTCAGAGTAAATAATGCAAATTGAAAATCATTCAGAAAACTTGGGATATTTAATGCTGACAGAAAAAAATATTTAATCAAAACAAAGATGTAAATTATCATTGCCAGATTTTTCCATCTCATTAATTGGAGGTATTTCATTTGTAATGAATTATAAGTTTGTAAGTATTTTTTTTAATACTTGATATTTACACCGATCTAACTTTCTCCCCAGTTGTATCTTTCCATTTACCTTGAACCTTCATTGTTTGCTCTATTATGTCGCGAGCACAACCTTCACCTCCATTGTATGGCGAAATGTAATCAGATATTTCTCTAATATCAGAACAAGCATCTTTAGGACAAGTTGCCAAACCTACCTCTTGCATAATTTCGTAATCGGGCATATCATCGCCCATGTAAACAATCTCTTCTCGTTTCAGATCATTTTCAATTATTATATCTTCAAGTTTATCAACTTTATCGCTAACTCCAAGATAAATCATTTTGATTCCTAAACCTGCAAGTCTTGTTCTTACTTGTTCGTTTTTTCCTCCCGAAATGATTATTATGTTAAAACCTTTTTTTACTGCCAATTGCAAAGCATAACCATCGCGAGTACTCATTTTTCTAATTTGAGATCCGTCGGGAAGTAGAGTTACCGATCCATCAGTTAAAACTCCATCAACATCAAAAATAAATGTTGTGATGTTTGGTAATATTTCCTTATAACTTTTTTCTAATTTCATTTTTATAATTTCATTGTTATCAAAATCATCCTTCAACATCACTGATATATTCCCTCAATTTAGAGCAAAAACCAGCAAATTCTATAGAAGAAAAACAAATATACAATTCTTAACTATAGAAATTTATTTTTTAGATACTAAGGAGAAATAGCTATATATAAACAAGTAGAAAAAAACAAAGACCTTCAAAGAATAATATCCTATCAGGTCTTTGGAAAATAGTGGTTATTTTCGGATTTTGTAGATAACCTACAATGTGTTAAATATCTTTTATCGAATTACGATTTAGTTTTTGAAAAACTTCTTATCATTATTCGATTTTACTCTTACTTTAATTGGATCTAGTTTCTCAACATTAACAAATAAACTGATTGTAACTAATACTAAAATTGTTGCTGTTAAATACATATTTTCTAAATTTTGGTTAACACAAATATCCATTAATTATATCACAAACTAAACTATAGATTACAAGAGGTAATGTTTTTTGACGTAGTTTAATTTTTGAATGACGAATAGTATTTGCCACAAAAAAAGTACCCTTAAAATATTTTTCAAGGGTACTTTTGCTATATTTTAAACTATGCTAATTCAATATCTTTTCTAACGCCATTCCTCTAGATCCTTTTATTAAAATAGTGACATTCTTGAAGTTAGCAATAATATTATCTTTAATAAAATCATCAGTGCTATTATAATATTTCAATTTTTTCAGATTAGTTTTAGAAAATTCTTTTCCTATCAAATATACTTCATCAATATTTGATTCTTCCAATTCTTTAGCAAGAGACAAATGTTCGTCTTCAGAATATTTTCCTAATTCAAACATGTCGCCAAGTATTGCAACCTTGTAGTCAGCATCCATTTCTTCTAAATTAGAAATAGCTGCACGCATACTTGTAGGATTTGCATTGTAGGCATCTAGAATTATAGTATTACCATCCTTATTTATAATCTGAGACCTATTATTTGTAGGCTGATACTCTTCTAAAGCTTCTTTAATCTTAATGCTCGAAACACCAAAAAATTCGCCAATAGATATTGCCGCTTTTATATTGGCAAAATTATAATTGCCTATAAGGTTTGTCTTTATCAAAAGTCCATTATTATTAACCGCAACAAATGGATTTGCTCCTTCAAAAAAGATATCATCAGAAAGGAAACTTTTTTTATTATTGGCTGTTTTCTCAACTTGTATCGGATCTTCAGCATTTACAAATACTGTTCCATTTGTACTAAGAAGATACTGAAAAAGTTCGCTCTTTGTTTTTATAACTCCTTCGAAACTTCCGAAACCTTCTAAATGTGCCTTCCCAAAATTTGTTACATATCCATATTCTGGCATTGCAATTTTACACAATTCAGCAATCTCTCCAGGATGGTTTGCACCCATTTCTATAATTGCCATATCATGCTCAGGTGTAATACTAAGCAAAGTAAGAGGTACACCTATATGATTATTTAAATTCCCTTTTGTTGCAAGAACATTATATTTCTGCGACAAAACTTTATGTACTAATTCCTTAGTAGTTGTCTTGCCATTTGTACCCGTAATGCCAATAAATGTTGATTTTAATTGTTTACGATGATAGTTTGCAAATTTCTGAAGAAAGCTAAGTACATTATCTGTTAAAAAAGTTTTCCCTTTAATGTAATATTCTTTTTCGTCGATTACTGCCATTGCCGCACCCGATTCAATTGCTTGCTCTACAAATTTATTACCATTAAAATTATCTCCTTTCAACGCAAAAAATATACTCCCTTCTTCTATTGACCTAGTATCAGTAGATACTTTATACGTTTTTGTATATATTTTATATAAATCTTCTAATTTCATGTTTTGTCATTTAGTGATGTAAAAATATAATAAAACCTGAAACGTTAATTAAACATTACAGGTTTTATTATTTTCAGAATGTAGATTCCCCTACTTCAACAAATAAAATACAATCCACGTACAGAAA
>CAZIYK010000170.1:0-4558 GCA_964543445.1 uncultured Flavobacteriales bacterium | reverse complement strand
TACCAGGCGTTTTATTTCCTGATTGCGGGTGCAAATATAATAGCTTTTATTTAATTCAAAAGCTTTTTATTCATAAAAAAGTTTAATTTTTCACAATATGCTTTATTCTAACATTTTACACATAAAAGTTTTTTTTGGAAAAATCACAATATGTTAGTTGGATGAGCTCTCGAAGTGGATTCTAAAACAAAATTACACCCCCACTACTCTATATAAATTCTAATACTTATTTTCGTTACATGAATCTAAAAAAAATAAAAGAAAAGTTTGAATCTGAATTTGGAGACTTTTATAGTTCTAAGGAGGAACTAATATCTCAATTTTGGATGCTTTCAGAAAGTGTATTTGAAATAAGTAGGATAGAATTTGCATTGAATCCTAATTTCTCACCTGATGATTTTCGCATAGAAACATTTGAAAAATATTGCGAAAGACTAAAAAATCACGAACCTATTCAGTACATAACTGGCAAAGCATATTTTTATGGAGAGAATTTTATTGTAGATGAAAATGTATTAATTCCCCGACCTGAAACTGAAGAACTCATACAGTGGATTTTTGATGACAATCTAAAAGAAAACGCTAACATTCTAGATATTGCCACAGGTAGTGGATGTATAGCAATAAGTATTAAAAACGAACATAATTCTGCTAATGTAGAAGCTATAGATATTTCTGAAAAAGCATTGGAAATAGCTTTGAAAAACAATTCTATTGTAGATAATACCGTGAAATTTCATAAAGCAGATGCTTTAAATTTATTGACTGACAATTACTTTAAATCGAAAAAATGGGATGTAATAGTTAGTAATCCTCCTTATGTAAAAGAAAATGAAAAACCCGAAATAAAGAAGAATGTATTAGATTTCGAACCTCATTTAGCTTTATTTGTTGAAGATAATGATCCTTTGATTTTTTATAGAGAAATAATGAAATATGCGTTATCAAATTTAGTTGATGGTGGCAAATTATATTTCGAAATAAATCAATATCTAAAATCGGAAATGGAAAACTTAGCTAAAGATTTAGGGTTTACAGAATTTTATTTCAAGAAAGATTTTAGAGGAAATTGGAGAATGATGAAGCTAGTTAAGTCTAACTGATAATTTTACATTCGAAAATAAAAAGCCAATATCTACACCAACATTTTTACATAAAAAATCGTTTCTTAAATCTAAAAATTTAATTTTGTGAAACGTTAAATACAACCAATTTATTTATGGTAACATCAGATCAAATAAAAGATTTACATACAAGAATAGAAGCGCTACACGGGTACCTCAATATCGAACAAAAAGAAATTGAAATAAACCATGAGGAAGAAAAAACACTAGCTCCTGATTTTTGGAATGATCCTAAACAAGCTGAGTTAACCATAAAAGCTCTACGTCAGAAAAAACAATGGGTTGAATCTTTCAACTCTCTTAAAAGTCAGTTGGAAGATCTCGCAGTTTTAATAGAATTTGCTAAGGAAGGAGAAGCTACAAACGAAGAAGTTCAGGAAAGTTTCGACAAACTAAAAAAAGACTTAGAAGATTTAGAGTTTAAAAATATGCTTTCTGGCGAAGAGGATGTATTGAGTGCCGTATTGCAAATAACTGCAGGTGCAGGTGGTACAGAAAGCAACGATTGGGCAGAAATGCTAATGCGTATGTATTTGATGTGGGGAGAAAAAAATGGTTACAAAATAAAAGAAGTCAACTACCAACCCGGAGAAATTACAGGAGTAAAAACCGTTACTCTTGAGTTTGAAGGCGATTACGGATTTGGATACCTAAAAGGCGAAAATGGAGTACATAGATTAGTTAGGATTTCTCCTTTCGATTCGAATGCAAAACGTCATACTACTTTTGCTTCGGTATATGTTTATCCCTTAGTTGACGATTCTATTGAGATAGAAATAAATCAAGCAGATATAAAATGGGATACTTTCCGTTCATCGGGAGCTGGCGGACAGGCTGTAAATAAAATCGAAACAGCTGTTAGACTTCATCACAAACCTTCAGGATTGATAATTGAGAATCAAGAATCTCGTTCGCAGTTAGAAAACAAAACCAATGCTCTACGACATCTTAAATCTCAACTTTACGAATTAGAGTTGATGAAAAAGCAAGAGAAACGAGCTGAAATAGAATCTGGAAAGAAAAAAATTGAGTGGGGATCGCAAATACGCAACTACACTATGCACCCTTACAAACTAGTAAAAGATGTAAGGACAAAATATGAAACTGGCGATGTAGATGCAGTTATGAATGGCGACCTTGATGGCTTGATTAAAGCTTACTTAATGAGTCAAGGACAAAAAGACAGCGACAATGGCAATGAATTGTAAACAATTCAAGCACCCTCAAAGAGTTGAAAAGAAACAACAATTTTCTTTCAACCCTGCTGAGGTTAACTACGATACGTCGGAAAAAACAAACAATAAAACTAAATCAGAAAAATTAGTAGTAAGAGATACGAGTCCCAAAAAACTCATGAGATATTTCCTTATCCTTATCGCTATTCTTTCTGCAATAATATTTTTTTCATCTAAGAGCTAAAAAATGAAAGCATTAAAATTCACTCAAATATTCATAATACTTCTTGCTGTAATTGTGAAAAATCTAATCTTCAGCCACTTCGGATGGGAATACGATATTTTAGAAGACGGATTTGATTTAAAAATGATTGTGGCACACATAGGAGCTCTAATTATTATTATTTTTGGAGTATCGTATTTATTTGGATTAGCAAAAAATGACTAATCTTCTTTAATTTATCCTTTATTAAATTTTTGAAACTATGGAAGTAACTATTTATCACAATCCACGTTGTGGAAAAAGTAGAGCAGGATTAAAAGCAGTACAAGATGCAGGTATAGAGCCGAAAATAATTAAGTACCTAGACACTAAACCTAACGCTGAAGAAATAAAAGATTTACTAACTAAGCTAGGCATGAAACCAATAGAATTAGTTAGAGTGAAGGAAGCTATTTGGAAAGAAAATTTCAAAGGAAAGGAACTTACCGACGATGAAATAATTGATGCTATGGCAGAAAATCCTAAACTTATAGAAAGACCTATAGTTGTAAAAGGAGATAAAGCCGTATTAGGAAGACCAACCGAAAACATTGTAGAATTTCTGAAATAAAACCCTTAATAAGCAAAATGACCATCGAACAACAAATAAAACAACTTCGCGAAGAGCTTCATCAGTACAATCACGAATATTATATTTTAGATAAGCCTACTATTTCTGATTACGATTTCGATATGAAATTAAAAGAACTTCAGAAATTAGAAAGTCAATATCCAGAGTATGCCGATCCCAACTCTCCTACTCAACGCGTTGGTGGTGGAATTACTAAAAAATTCAACACTGTTGTTCACAGAAACAGAATGTACTCTCTAGACAATGCTTATTCCTTCGAAGAATTGGAAGAATGGGAAACTAGAATACGCAAAATTATTGATGGAGATATAGAATATGTTTGCGAGCTGAAGTACGATGGAGCATCAATAAGTCTTACCTACGAAAACGGAAAACTTACTAAAGCCATAACTCGTGGCGATGGATTTCAGGGAGATGACGTTACTACCAATATCAGGACAATTAAATCTATTCCACTTGAGTTAAAAGGTGATTATCCTGAAAGTTTCGATATTCGTGGCGAGATAGTTTTCCCTAACAAAGAGTTCGAGGAGTTAAACAACAGACGTATTTCCGATGGAGAAGAACCTTATGCAAATCCTAGAAACCTAGCTAGTGGAACACTAAAAATGCAAGACAGTGCCGAAGTTGCAAAACGACCTTTAGAATGTTTGCTTTACTACTTAGTTGGCGATAATCTGAATATAAACTCTCAATTTGAAGCTTTAGAAAAAGCTAGAGAAATGGGATTTAAAGTTCCTCCTATTTCTGAGAAATTTGACAGTTTAGAAGGTGTAAAAGAGTTTATAAAAAAATGGGATGTAGAGCGTCATAATCTGGCTTACGAAACCGATGGAGTTGTAATTAAGGTAAACTCTCTACAACAACAAGAAGAACTTGGATACACTGCAAAATCGCCACGTTGGGCAATAGCTTATAAATTTAAAGCAGAGCAGAAATCTACGTTATTAAAAGAAATAACCTACCAAGTTGGACGTACAGGTGCAATTACTCCTGTTGCAAATCTAGAACCTGTACACCTTGCAGGAACTATTGTTCGTAGGGCTTCGCTACACAATGCCGATCAGATAAAAAAACTAGATATAAGAGTTAACGACACTGTTTTTGTTGAAAAGGGTGGCGAAATAATTCCGAAGATTGTAGGAGTTGATTTCGATAAACGACCTGCAAATTCAGAACCTACAAAGTACATTGAATTTTGTCCTGAATGTGGAAGTAAACTAGAACGAAAAGAAAACGAGGCACATCACTACTGTCCAAATACTTACGGATGTCCTCCGCAAATAAAAGGTAGGATTGAGCATTTCATTTCACGAAAAGCCATGGATATAGACGGCTTAGGTGCCGAAACCATCGACTTGCTTTATAATGCTGGTTTGGTAAAAAACATTGCTGATTTATACAG
>CAZIYK010000169.1:2973-4562 GCA_964543445.1 uncultured Flavobacteriales bacterium | reverse complement strand
TTAATTAAAGAGACCATAAACTAGCTAGATGCAATTGCAAAATGTATCAATATTGCAACCTTAAATTTTTGAAGATAAAAACCTAATCAACTACGATGTCTATCTTGCGCTTCGGGAGTTTATTAGTATGTTTGCACTTCGGTAAGATTAATGGCAATACCAATGCTAAATCTATGCTAGATAAAAGAATACATACATTTATTTAAATAAAAATAACCATGTTTACAGGGATAATAGAAGAAGTAGCTAAAGTTACTAAACTAGAGAAAGAACAAGAAAACCTACACATAACAGTAGCGTGTAGTTTTACTAATGAGCTTAAAGTTGATCAGAGTATGGCACACAACGGGGTGTGTTTAACTATTGTAGATGTAAAGGATAACGAATATACAGTTACTGCAGTTTTAGAAACTCTTGAAAAATCTAACCTTGGAGATTTAGAAGTTGGAACTCCTGTGAACCTTGAAAGAGGAATGCGTTTAGGAGAAAGACTAGATGGACACATTGTTCAAGGTCACGTAGATCAAACAGCAGTTTGTACTGATATTAGAGAGGCTGATGGTAGTTTCTACTTTTCATTTGAATACAGCAAAGAACAAGGAAATCCAACTATCGAAAAAGGATCTGTTACAGTTAATGGTACAAGTCTTACAGTAGTAAATTCAGGAGTAAATACTTTCGATGTTGCAATTATTCCTTTCACTATGGAGCATACAAATTTCGGAACAATGAAAGTTGGCGATACTGTAAACTTAGAGTTTGATGTTATTGGGAAATACGTTGCCAAACTAATGGCGCAAAGAGGGTAATTCTATAATAACCTTTATATAATTTTAAGAGGCTAAGCTTATTTGAATAATAAGTGTAGCCTCTTTTTTTTGTGTCTCTATGTGAGAGTTTTAACCTTAAAATAACCGCAATCTACTCTGTAAAATAATTTATCATTTCTGTATCGAAATCATTGTTTAATTAATTAAATATTATTTAATTTAGTTATTGTTATTTAACAACTTAAACAATACTTAATTTTCGCTATGGACAAAATGGGTAAACGAATAAAGCTAAAAAGAGAAAGTCTAGGTTTGCAGATGAATGAACTTTCGAGTAAAATTGGAGTTACACCTAGTCTTATATCTCAGATAGAGAAAGGAAAAGCCTTTCCTTCTATTGTTACTCTCAAAAAAGTTGCCGAAGCACTTGAAACTACAGTAGGCGAACTGATTGGCGAAAATGAGAAAGAAAAAATTGAATCATTAATAACTAAGAAAGAACGTCGCTTAGCCAAGGACAATCAGAATGGTACACAATCTTTTCTTGTATCGAATCATATTTCGGGTAAGCAGATGGAACCTTACATTATTAGTTTCAAAAGCAATTCTGATTCTCGTGAAATAATGACGACTAATTTTCCGGGTGAGGAATTTTGTCATGTGATTAAAGGAAAATTTGAAGTAACAATCAACGATAAAAAATATATTCTCAATAAAGAAGACAGTTTTTATTTCGATTCACATAAGACACATTTATTTAAAAATATAAGTAAAACAGATGGAGAATTGCTTTGGGTGATAACTCCTTATCTCAACTAG
>CAZIYK010000169.1:0-2873 GCA_964543445.1 uncultured Flavobacteriales bacterium | reverse complement strand
CAAACACAACTAGAAAAATTGATGGATAGGCACGACATGGACGATGCCACTAGAAATCTAATCAAAGAAAAAAATCTTTTGCCACTAAGACTTGTAAACAAACTTCACTCTCAATATCCACAACATTCGCGTTTGGTAGAGAAGTCTAAAAAAATGTTTACGGGTAAAAATAAATATACGGGTATAAAAGGATTTAGACAGATTGTTGAAATACTAAAAGAGAATGGAATAATTCTTGGTGATCTTAAAGAACGTGAGTTGTTTATAGAAGTGTACCGTTTTATGGTAACTAAGCACGTACTCAATACTATAGATTGGGATGATTACGAAAATGATTCTGTATTTCAGCTTACTTTCCCTCAACCAAATATGATAACTGAAAGAGTAAGAAATGCATACATGGCTGAGAGTGATCCTGAAAAATGTACAAAAATAGCTACAGATTACATTCACGAAACTAATCCTCATGATGGTAAACAAACTCTAAATCGACCATCTTTCTACACAGAGGATGGACAGTTAGACACTCTACAGGGAAGTCAACACAAATACCCTCAAGTATTTCTACTTTTCGATAAAACTACTCAGAGTTGTTTCTCGTTCTGTACATATTGTTTTCGCCATGCTCAGGTTCGTGGCGACGAGGATATGTTTATCCAAGAAGAAATTAAACAAGTACACGACTACTTAAAAATACACAAAGAAATTACCGACATTCTAATTACTGGAGGAGATGCGGGTTACATGCCTGCCGACAGAATGCGTTTGTATTTAGAACCATTGTTGAATGATCCTGAACTGTCGCACATTCGTAATGTGAGAATTGCTTCTCGTGCCTTAACATTTGATCCAGGGTTAGTATTAGACGAAAAATATCATAGCATACTTGAATTATTCCGCGAGCTTACCGATAGTGGAATTCAAGTACTTTGGATGGGGCATTTTTCATCGCCAAAAGAGCTGATGAATATTACAACCATAGCAGCAATCAGACTATTGAGATATTATGGTGTGAATGTAAAAAGTCAAAGTCCTATAATGAATCACATAAGTTTATTTAAAAACGAAGACGGATCTGTTGACATAGATAAATCTGCTCAAAACTGGATAGACTTAGCTAATATACTGACAATGCAAGGCGTTAGTTTCCACTCAATGTACATGGCACGTCCTACTGGCGAACATCATTATTTTACAGTTCCATTGGTAGAGGTAAATAAAGTATTTAACAAAATCTATCGCAGTCTTCCTTCTGTTAGTAGACCATCTCGTTATATAACAATGACATCTTCAGCAGGAAAAATATCTATGCTTGGCGAAGTTGAAATAAATGGAACAAAAGCTTTTGCTCTTAAATTTAACGAGGCAAGAAATATGAATTGGTTAGATAAAACTTTTATAGCCGAGTACGACGAAAAGCAAAATACTATAGGGAACCTTAAACCATTTGGAGCAGAGAAATTTTTCTTCGAAGATGAATTAAAGAAGATTGAAGAAGAACTGGAGAAGTAACTAGTAACAAGAAAACATGATTAACAAAATAATATCATCTCTTGCCGATGCAGTAAAAGACGTTCATGATGGAGCCACTGTCATGATAGGTGGTTTTGGCGAAGCAGGAAGTCCAGTAGAGTTGATTCACGCATTGATAGACCAAGGAGCAAAAGACCTTACAGTTGTAAGTAACAACACAGGTAGCGGTCACGTTGGCCTTGCTGCACTGATTGAACATAAGCGTGTAAAAAAAATGATCTGTTCTTTTCCTAGAACAACAAATTCTACCGTTTTCCCTGAACTCTACAATGCAGGGGAAATAGAACTAGAATTGGTGCCTCAAGGAACTTTGGCTGAAAGAATTAGAGCTGGCGGAGCAGGGATTCCTGCATTTTACACTCCTGCTTCGGTAAATACTCCTTTAGCTGAAGGTAAAGAATCACGAATATTCGATGGAGTAGAATATGTTTTGGAATACGGTATTAAAGCCGATTTTTCTTTAATCAAAAGTGCTAAGGCTGATAGGTATGGAAATTTACTTTATCATGCTACAGCACGAAACTTTGGTCCAATTATGGCAACAGCAGCTAAAACAGCAATTGTGCAAACAAAGCAAATTGTAGAAGCTGGAGAAATTGATCCCGAAATTGTTGTTACGCCAGGAATTTTTGTACAGAGAGTTGTAGAAATTACTAATCCTGCCCACGAATCGGAATTAGTGGCAGAAGGAAAGAGATACCCATGGTAGATACAGAAAACAAAAAAGGATGGAGTCGTGCAGAGATGGCACAAAAAGTAGCTATCGATATTCCTGACGGCTCTTATGTAAACCTCGGGATAGGAATTCCCGAAATGGTTGCAGATTTTGTTCCCGAAGGTAGAGAGTTAATTTACCAAACTGAAAATGGATTATTAGGTATGGGACCAGTTCCCGATAAACAAGATGAGGATAGAGAATTGGTTAACGCAGGCAAAAAATGTGTTACGGCGATTCCTGGAGCATCATACTTTCATCACGCCGATAGTTTTACAATGATACGAGGCGGACATATTGATGTGTGTGTACTTGGGGCCATGCAAGTTTCTAAAAATGGAGATTTAGCAAATTGGTCTACTGGTGCTGCTAATGCAATTCCGGCGGTTGGTGGAGCCATGGATTTGGTTGCTGGTGTGAAACGTATTTTGGTAATTACTCAGCACGTAACAAAAAAAGGTTATCCTAAAATAATTGATGAGTGTACTTTTCCACTTACAGGAAAAGGTATAGTAGAAAGTATTTATACCGACCTTGCAATTATCGATGTCAAACCTGATGGTTTATATGTTAGGGAGATGGCTCCTGGTGTTGATTTCGAATTCTTACAAAGTCAAACCGGAAC
>CAZIYK010000168.1:0-4571 GCA_964543445.1 uncultured Flavobacteriales bacterium | reverse complement strand
TTTTTTACAACTAAATTATAAACTATTGATTAGTTATTTATGGAAGAAGTGACTTCCAACTTCAGGACGGGACACAAGAAATAAAAAAAGCAAGCCTATAAGCCGGGTTCTGTCATCTTCTATAAAGAAAATGCCTTATCATTTATCTAGGATTTTGGTCACCCAAAACCTCAATCTACCTACCCCTTGGCATGAGAACGAGCAGCTCTCTGTTGCACGAAACAACTATCCAATATACATGGTATTTCAACTCGTGAGGTTTACACGGCTACCTTAGTTGCCTAAAGTACCGGTGGGCTCTTACCCCACCTTTTCACCCTTACCAAATAAATTTGGCGGTTATTTTCTGCTGCACTAGCTGTAACGTATTACTACGCCCCTATCCGTTAGATAGCACGATGCTCTATGTTGCCCGGACTTTCCTCGTGGTTATTAAACCCCGCGATAAGGCGGCTTGCTTTGTCTGCAAAATTAAACCAATATTTAGATTTTCAACAATTTTATTGCGGTATATAATATATCGTTGCGCTAGGGATTGAATCGGCATCCTTTTTTTATTTTTTTTAGCATAGCCGAAAAATAAAAAAAGATATAGATGAAAGCCCGCCCGAGCGCCATAATAATTAAAACAAACCTTTAATTTTATACTGTAAGACAATGATCTATTTTGGATAAAAACTATAACTTCTAAAGCTGTTTTTCCACCTATTAATAGATGCAATTATCTTTAATATATTTAATAATAATGTTACTTTTGGAAAAACATAAATAACTAAAAATACATTAAATCATGCAACGTGATTACGATATTTTCAATTTAATTGAAGACGAAAGAGACCGCCAAACTGAAGGTCTTGAACTAATTGCTTCAGAAAACTACGTGAGTGACCAAGTTATGGAGGCTATGGGCTCTGTACTTACTAATAAATACGCTGAAGGATATCCTGGTAAAAGATATTATGGAGGATGCGAAGTAGTTGACGATGTTGAGCAAATAGCTATTGATAGAGCTAAAGAATTGTTTGGAGCAGAATATGCCAATGTTCAACCACACTCTGGATCTCAAGCAAATGGAGCTGTTTATTTAGCTGTACTTAAGCCTGGAGATAAAGTTTTAGGTTTCGATTTGTCTCATGGTGGTCACTTAACTCATGGTTCGCCAGTGAATTTTTCTGGTAAAACTTATAAAGCTGTTTTTTATGGTGTTGACAAAGAAACTGGAGTTCTTAACTATGATAAAATTGAAGAAATTGCTTTAGCCGAAAAACCTAAAATGATAATTGCTGGTGCTTCTGCTTACTCTCGCGATATTGATTTTAAACGTTTCCGTGAAATTGCTGATAAAGTTGGAGCTATTCTTATGGCTGATATTTCTCACCCATCAGGATTGATTGCAAAAGGTATTCTTAACGATCCTATTCCTCACTGTCATATAGTTACTACTACTACTCACAAAACCTTGCGTGGACCTAGAGGTGGTTTGATATTGATGGGTAAAGATTTTGAAAACCCTTGGGGAGAAAAAACTCCAAAAGGAGCTATTAAGATGATGTCAAACATTCTAAACATGGCAATTTTCCCAGGAATACAAGGTGGTCCACTTATGCACACAATAGCTTCGAAAGCTGTTGCATTTGGAGAAGCTCTTTCTGACGATTATTTCCACTACATTCTTCAAGTAAAGAAAAATGCTAGTGTAATGGCCGATGAATTTATGAAACGTGGATACGATATAGTATCAGGAGGTACAGATAATCACATGATGCTAATTGACCTTAGAAGCAAGAATATTAGTGGTAAAGCTGCTGATGCTGCTCTAGGAAAAGCTGATATTACTGTGAACAAAAATATGGTTCCTTTTGATGATAAGTCTCCATTTGTAACTTCAGGAATCAGAATTGGTACTTCTGCAATAACTACTCGTGGTTTGGTTGAAAGTGATATGATTAAAATTGTTGACTTTGTTGACAGAGTGATTATGAATCATGAAAACGAAGAAGTTCTTGCTGAAGTTAGAGCTGAAGTAAACGAAATGATGTCTAAATTCCCTATTTTTGCTACAAAAGTAGAAGCATAATTCAGACACTTTATAGTATACAAAATGCCCAATTGGTTTAGACTAATTGGGCATTTATTTGTTAAAACATTGAATTAATAATTAATTTTTATTCTTAAGCATTGGGACAAACTTGAAAGAGCCGAATTCTAGCTTTTCAAATTCAGTTTCGCTAACTCTAAATATTGTGGTCATTTCTTGTTCTTCTATTCCCACTGGAATAATTAAAGTGCCGTGAACTTTTAGTTGTTTCAAAAGTGGCTTTGGAATATACGGAGCTCCCGCTGTTACAATAATCTTATCAAAAGGACCATACATTGGCAACCCTTTGTATCCATCGCCAAACCCTATATACCTCGGATGATAGTTCAATTTCATAAGAAGCAGCTTGGTAACATCAAATAATTCTTTCTGACGCTCTATAGTATAAACCTTGGCTCCCATCTCTAGAAGAACAGCAGTTTGATAACCCGAACCTGTACCTATTTCCAATACTTTATCTCCGGGTTGTATGTCTAATAACTGACTCTGAAAAGCAACCGTATAAGGGTGCGAAATTGTTTGCTCTGCTCCTATCGGGAAAGCTTTATTCTGATAAGCATGATCTTCGAAACTAGAATCTAAAAATAAATGACGAGGTACTTTGCCTATAGCATTAAGTACTCTTTCATCTACAATTCCTTTATCTCTCAACAACTCAACGAGTTGATTTCGCTTGCCCTTATGTTTGAAACTATCTACCAATTTTATCAATTTTTGATAGCGAAAATATGGAAAACAAACGCACATAACAATAAGTTTTCACATTTAATTATCTAGAGTTAGAGCTAGTGAAACTCCTTCAAAAAATAGAGTTTTTTTTAATCTCAATAGAATTATAAATTCACATGAATCATATATCTTTATGCGCTTAAAAAAACAATAATAACATGAACACTATTTACAAAAGCGCACTATTAGCTGTCGCTATTTCTGCATCTGGTTTGCAATCGTGCAACAACGATGCCCCAAAAGATAAAGTAGAAACAAAACATGTAAATCAAATGGCACAAGCCGAATTAAACAAATACGTTTCTTTTAAACTTACAACTGATATATCTAGATTTAGCGAAAATCAGAAAGAAATGCTTTCTAAGCTTTTTGAAGTAGCTGATATAATGGACGAGATATACAAAGAAGAAGTTTTAATAAATTCTGATTTAAAAAAATCTCTATTAAGATCAGATGAAGAAAAGAAACTTTTCGAAATCAACTATGGTCCGTGGAATAGACTTGACGGGAACAAACCTTTTATTGAAGGCGAAGGGATAAAACCTTTAGGAGCAAATTTCTATCCACTAAATATGACAAAGGATGAATTTGAAAGATGGGAAAACAAAGACAAAACTAGCCCATATACTTTTGTTAGAAGAAATGAAAATGGCGAATTATACACTATTCCTTATCACGAAATGTTTAAGGAAAAAGTAAATAAAGCCTCTACTCTACTTATGGAAGCATCTGAATTAGCCGAAAGCTCTGATTTCAAAAAATATTTACAGCTTAGAGCTAAAGCTTTGCTTACCGATGACTATTTCGAATCTGATATGGCATGGATGAGCATGAAAGATAATGAAATTGACTTTGTAGTAGGACCTATCGAAAACTACGAAGATCAATTGTTCGGTTACAAAACTGCTCACGAAGCTTTCATCCTTATCAAGGATATGGATTGGACAGAAAAACTAAAGAAATTTGCTAAATTCTTACCTGAATTACAAAAAGGTCTTCCTGTTGCTGATAAATACAAAGCCGAAAAACCTGGTACAGATTCTGATTTAGGTGCTTACGATGTTGTTTACTACGCAGGAGATTGTAATGCCGGCAGCAAAACAATCGCGATAAACCTACCTAACGATGAAAGAGTACAACTTGCAAAAGGTAGCCGCAGATTGCAATTAAAAAATGCAATGCAGGCTAAATTTGACAATATTCTTATTCCTATTACAAATGTATTAATAGACGAAAGTCAAAGAAAACATGTAAAGTTTGATGCGTTTTTCGAAAACACGATGTTCCATGAAGTAGCTCACGGACTAGGAATAAAACAAACTATAAACGGTAAAGGAAATGTACGTAAAGCCCTTAAAGAGAAATATTCTGCTTTAGAAGAAGGAAAAGCAGACATCCTAGGACTTTATATGGTTGATCAATTAATAAAGAAAGGAGAATTAAAAGGCGACATAAAAGACAACATGGTTACATTTATGGCTGGTATTTTCCGTTCTATCAGATTTGGTGCTTCATCTGCTCACGCAAAAGCTAATCTTTTGAGATTTAACTATTTCAAAGATGCAGGTGCTTTCACACAGAATGCAGATGGTACTTATAAAGTTAATTTTGACAAAATGGAGGAAGCTATGAATTCTCTTTCTGATTTGATATTGACTATTCAAGGAAATGGCGACTATGATGGAGTTACCGAATTAATGGAAAAACAGGGAGTAATTGGTGCTGAACTTCAGAAAAGTTTAGA
>CAZIYK010000167.1:0-4598 GCA_964543445.1 uncultured Flavobacteriales bacterium | reverse complement strand
TGTAAAACTGTAGCATGGTCTCTTTTTCCTATTTGAGATCCAATAGTTGCTAATGAAGCTTTAGTAAATCTTTTGGCAAAGAACATTGCTAGCTGACGGGCCTGTACAACGTTTCTTTTTCTAGACTTAGACTGTAAAATATCCATATCCATAGAGAAATAATCGCAAACTACTTTTTGTATATAGTCTATAGAAATTTCTTTCGTAGTATTCTTAACGAATTTCTTAATTACTTTTCTAGCAAGTTCAATAGTTAAACCTTCATCGCTAAATGATGCGTGAGCTAGTAAAGAAATAAGAGCTCCTTCAAGTTCTCTAATATTTGTGGTAATGTTGCTAGCTAGATATTCTACAACTTCATCAGGCATTACAGTACCATCTTTGTCGTTGTGAGATTTAATTATTTCTACTCTAGTTTGATAGTCCGCTGAGTTGATTTCTGCAGATAATCCCCACTTAAATCTAGAAAGTAATCTTTCTTCAAATCCTTGCATGTCAACAGGAGCTTTGTCTGATGTAAGAATAAGCTGTTTTCCTATCTGATGTAGGTGGTTGAATATCTGGAAAAATACATCTTGAGTACCTTTTTTAGTAGAAAAGAATTGTACATCGTCAATTATTAATACATCTATCATTTGATAGAAGTTAATAAAGTCATTTCTGTTGTTCTTTCTTGAAGCCTCAGTAAACTGTTGTGTGAATTTTTCTGCCGATACGTATAATACAGTTTTCTCTGGGTATCTTTCTTTTACTTCTATACCTATTGCGTGTGCTAAGTGAGTTTTTCCAAGTCCTACACCTCCAAATAAAAATAAAGGATTGAAGGCTGTACCTCCAGGATTTTTAGAAACTGCGAATCCTGCTGATTTTGCCAATCTATTTGATTCTCCAACAACAAAATTATCGAAAGAGTAATTTGGGTTTAATTGAGAATCAACTTTAACTCTGCGTAAACCAGGTAACGCAAAAGGATTAACAACGCCATTAATTTCTCCCATTTGAGAATTAGGCATATTAAGAGATTGCTGTTGTATAGGTTTTGATCTCTTAGTACTTGGTATAGTTATTATGTTAGCTTTTTTGTTGTCATAGTCGTAAGCCATCACAACATCGTATCTCAATTTTGCGTCTTTGCCTAGAGTTTTACTAATTGCACTTCTAAGTACATTAACATAGTGTTCTTCTAACCATTCGTAAAAGAATTTAGATGGAACCTGAATAGTTAAGTCAGACTTAGTAAGTTTTATAGGTATAATTGGCTTAAACCACGTATTAAAGACTGTTTCTTCAACATTGTCATTTATAAATTCAAGACAGCTATTCCATACGGATTTGGCAGTTTTTTCCATATATAGTATTCGTATTCCTTTATTTAATCAGTGTTTTCTCAAATTTGGAAAAGTGTAAATTCTGATGCAGTCACACCTGTTATTTGAGATGACAAATATGTGCATTAATTAGTTTATAAAAAAGTGAAATTAGGATTGATTATTAAAAAATAAAGTTTAATATTAGGAGAATCAGAAACAGATTTTCTGTAACAAAATCTACATAAAAAATCAACTATTTTTTACTTTGTGTTGATAATCAGACTTGTAATGTGTTCTGTGTTTACCTTTCTTAAGTATTGATAATACTATATCTCCGAGAGATTACTGCTCAAATAATCCAACTTTCAGCTTTCTATAATTTTATTTTTCGGAATAGTTTGTTAATACTTGTTATCTATTGGGTTTTATACATGCAGATCTGTAATGACGATTATATAATCATATGTTGTTGTATATGAAAAAAATATGATTAAAAACATTGTTTTGAGATAAAAATTTTCAATCCCAAAATGGGAAAAACAGGTGTTTTTAATTGAATTTGCATCTGAAAAACTCAATGAAACGGTTGATTGTAAATTCTGAAAATTGAATTCGTTTTGATGAAAAGTATTGTGTCAATAACCCTTTCAAAGTAAGTTGATATTTGTTATCTATTTTTTAGAATCAGATTCCGTTATTCGGAAGTGTTAAAGTTTGAATTTATACCTAGTTTAAATTAAAAAATCATTACGAACGTAATCTTAAAATCAGAAAATATTAGGACTAATATTTAACTACTTTTATGGTTTTTGTACTGTTGTTCGATTTGATATTGATTAAATAAATACCACTATTTAAATTCTCTGAACTCATTCTAAATTCAATCTCGTTATTTAATACTTCGCTATATATTTTTATACCGCTAATGTTGTAAACATCTATCTCGCCATTAAATAACCCATTAAAATCAATTCTCATTTCTCCTCCATGAGCAAATGCTTGAGAATTGATAATCTTTATTTGAGACAACTCAAAATCATCTAATGCGAGGTGACTTTCATCTAGGATGCAATATCTTTTAAAGGTTTTGAATATCTTAAAAGCATTCTGATGATTGTTATACACAGTATCCATACTCATCATTATAAGAGCAGCCTGCTCCATTGTAGTGTTTCTATCAAGAGCACTAATTGTATGTAAAACCAACTTGTCGGTTGTTTCTTTTCCTAATTCAGAATACATTTCCATAAGAGGAGCTGTCCATACACCACTATATCTATAATAGTCGTTGCTAGGGAAGCTATATATATTGTCGTAGCAAAGATTAGAAGTAGCCATTCTACCATTCCAAAACTCGTTATGAGCATCCCATTTAAAAATCTTTTCCCACTCGTAATCATCTATAGCTCTAGAGTATGAAACTGCTATATAATCTGCCATTGCCTCTTCTAAGCTAAATCTTTCAGGAGATTTCGGATATTCGTTATACGAATTTGAAATTGCATGTGTGTATTCGTGTATAACTACTTCTGCATCTTCTGCATCAGGAATGTGTTGTATAGAATTGTCATTGCCTTCGCTATCAGTTTTTTTCACAAAAGCTCCATAAGTTATTCTTCCTTGTCTTCCAGAAGGGGAGAAGTGAGAGTTGTCTTGACCATTTTCGCCATCAGCATCAATATTAATTTGATAATCTACTGCATCTTCAAAACCTAGGTAATTAAGATATTTTTTCATTTCGCTGATGTGATAGAATGCATTTACCTGTTGAAATCCTACTTGCGATCTATTGAAGTTAAAATTTCCTGTAGTGCTTGTTGCAACTTCCCATCGTGGCGCATCCCAATCTCTTATAACACAGTAATTATTTTCTAAATAATATGTGTCTCCAATTTTTCTGCATTCAATTTCTACATCCTTTTGTTGCCTCTCTAAACTAGGATTACTAGCTCCATTGTTGTGACTGAAATCTGTGTCTTTGTCATATACAGTTTTAGCTGATGTAATAGGATCAGGGTTGAAGACTGAAGCGTTAGCAGGAAACGTTTGTATGTTTTTATCAAAGGATAATGATTGGTTATATATGATATCGTAGTTAGAGTTGAAAATGCTTAGGTAAGACTTATTGTCTTTTTGGTAAACTACTTTTAAAGCAGGAATTATTTCAGATTCAGAAATAGGAAAATATACTTTCTTGGTTTCTAGAGTATCTGAAAGTTTAATGTTTGAGTAATTCTCGATTAATTCGATTTCCGGGAAATTACTCTTGTCTACTTTTTTAATATCGATGGTGTTATCGTTATATAATATAGGTGTACCGTTGTTGTCGAAGTTTACTTTTATTGTTGCGGTGTAAATTTCTACATCATTGTATGTCTGATTATTTAACTCAAACCTTTTTGTTTTTTTTGTTTTCTTGAATGTTTTACCAAAATATTTTGGTTTGGTAGTGATAGAAAAATTATTGCAATCCTTTTTTGAGTTTAAACTGCTGTTGTGTATGAATTTAAGTTTAGACTTTTTGGTTGTTATATACGAATCATGTTCTTGTGCTTGCATGTAGCTAGCTACAAACATTAAAAGAATAGTAGATTTTATTAGGGTTGTTAATTTCATTTTCTAAATGATTTTAGTTTTCATTTTGTGCATTTTGCAAAGCTTATCGTATATAGAGTCAGCATCTTTTAATCTTACAGAAATAATGATTTCGCAATTCATCTCCATTTTTTGCTCTACAATATTAAGGTTGTTTTCTTTAACGAACCTCATTATCTGGTTGAGTTCGGGATATTCTAAAGTTACTGAAAATAGTCTGTTTATTGTTTTTGTTTCAATTTCACACTCATCTAGTATTTCTTTTGCTGCGGTCTTGTAAGCTTGAATTAATCCACCAACACCTAATTTTATTCCTCCGAAATATCTAACAACAATAACTAAAATATTGGTGATGTCTTTTGCTAATATTTGACCTAAAATTGGATCTCCTGCAGAGTGAGATGGTTCTCCATCGTCATTTGCTCTGAATTTTATTTCGTCTGTACCAATTCGGTATGCGTAACAATGATGACGAGCAGAGTAATGCACTTTCTTTACTTCTGCAATCCTTTCCTTTATTTCATCTTCGGTTTCAACATAGAAAGCATATCCAATAAATTTGCTTCCTCTATCTTTAAATAAAGATTCGGTATCAGGATTAGCCACTATACAATTATATGTATCCTTTTCAGTCATATTTTTCAAATATTGCCAAAAATAAAAAAGGATATCAAATAAATGGTATCCTTAGGT
>CAZIYK010000166.1:3153-4611 GCA_964543445.1 uncultured Flavobacteriales bacterium | reverse complement strand
GCAGCAGGAGCTCCTTACTACTCTCAAGTGCAAATGCCATGGACAGATAAGGTTTCTAATTTCTCAACTCAGAATGCTATTGTTATTTTTGAAGTTGAAGGAAAAGAAATAGAAATGAAGGTAATAAATCCTGATTCTTTTGATGTGATTGATGATTTTGAATTTTAACCCAAAAATTAGTAATAATGAATGATTTTAGCCAACCCAAGAGAATACTCATTGGTGTACAATTTTTGTTTGTTGCTTTTGGTGCAACAGTATTAGTTCCTCTTTTAGTAGGTATAGATCCTGCTGTAGCTCTGTTTACTGCAGGGGTAGGAACATTAATCTTTCACCTTATAACCAAAGGTAAAGTTCCCGTTTTTTTAGGAAGTAGTTTTGCGTTTATTGCACCGATTATTGCTTCAACAGAACAATATGGACTAGCAGGTACTTTTTCGGGATTAATTGCTGTTGGTCTTGTTTATGGAGTTGTTTCAGCAATAATAAAAACTAGAGGTCTTAGTTTTATTGAAAAACTTTTTCCATCGGCAGTTGTAGGACCTGTAATTATGTTGATAGGTCTTTCTCTAGCACCTACAGCTATTGATATGGCGAAAGGAAATTGGTGGATAGCGTTAGCGTCTCTTGCTACTGCAGTGATAGTAGTAATATTTGCTAAAGGTTTGATGAAGTTAATTCCTGTTTTTATGGGAATAATTGTTGGTTATTTAGTGGCTGTATCATTAGGAGTAGTAGATTTCTCGAAAGTAGTTGAAGCTAGTTGGTTTCAAATTCCAAATTTCACAGCTCCAGAGTTTAGTTGGGGTGCAATAGTTTATATGTTGCCAGTAGCGTTCGCACCAATTATTGAGCATGTAGGGGATATGTATGCAATAGGAACTGTTGCTGAAAAAGATTTTATAAAAGAACCAGGTTTGCATAGAACTCTTTTAGGAGATGGTATTGCAACAGCATTTGCGGGATTCTTTGGAGGTCCACCAAATACAACTTATTCAGAAGTTACAGGTGCAATTTCATTGACAAATGTTGTAGATCCAAGGATACTTAGAATTTCGGCAGTTACAGCCATAGTGTTTGCTTTTAGTGGAAAAATCAACGCTTTGCTACAATCTATTCCTGCTGAGGTTTTAGGAGGAATAATGATTTTACTTTTTGGAATGATAGCCAATGTTGGTTTGAAAATACTTATTGATTCTCATGCTGATGTTAAAAAGACAAGAAATCAGGTTATTATTTCTGTGGTTCTGATTGTAGGAATTGGAGGAGCTAAATTTGTTTGGGGAGAATTTGCTTTTGCAGGAATAGGACTTGCTTCTTTGGTAGGAGTTATCCTTAATCTGATTTTACCTCACGAATCAAAACCTATACATGTAGATAAATAGATTAAGAAATAAAATAGGGTAGAAGAACTGCATTCACGTTATAGGTGGATGCAGTTTTTTCGTTTTATGCGGT
>CAZIYK010000166.1:0-3053 GCA_964543445.1 uncultured Flavobacteriales bacterium | reverse complement strand
AATCTATCTCTTCTTCTTGAAAAATTCTGTTACAATAGTCGAGCATTCATCTTCCATTATTCCTCGTGTTACTTCTGTTTTGGGATGAATTTGAGTTCCCATAGTTTGATATCCTCGTTTGGGGTCTGAAGCTCCAAAAACTATTCTCTTTATTTGTGTCCAATACAAAGCGCCTGCACACATTTGGCATGGCTCCATTGTTACATATATTGTACAATCTTTTAGATATTTTCCTCCTATGGCATCGGCAGCAGCTGTAATAGCTTGCATCTCGGCATGAGCAGTAACATCGTTTAAAGTTTCGGTAAGATTATGAGCTTTCGCTATAATCTGATTATTCGCAACAATCACAGCTCCAACAGGAACTTCTCCTCTTTGTTTTGCAATTTCAGCTTCTTCCAAAGCCTTTCTCATAAAATATTTGTCGTCGTATTGTAGAATACTATCCATGTTTGTTTCTTATTTATACTTCTACAAAACTATCATATTTTTTTACATTCATATCTGTAAAAATTCTGAATAGTTAAACTCTTCAATCTTCGTATTTACCTAATAGATTTACTCTATTTTCTTATAAAACTTTAGAATAGGAATTCATCACAATTTTAGTGTTGTTAGAGTCAAATTCATTACATTTGCGACCTAAATAAATATTGTTATTTATACTAAATCTAAATATAGATACTAGTTGTCTGTAGTTTAGGGTTTTAAGTTTTTAAAACTTGTGTAAAACGACATTAATTGAGACTTGGCTTTATGGCAAAACAAGAAGAAGATAAAATTATAGATGAATTAACATCAAACGAATACAAGTATGGATTTGTTACAGATATTGAATCTGATACATTTCCTAAAGGCTTGAACGAGGATGTAATTCGTGCTATTTCGGCAAAAAAGAATGAGCCGGAATGGTTGTTGGAGTGGAGACTTGAAGCATTTAAAGCATGGAAAGAAATGGAAGAGCCAAATTGGGCTCACGTTCATTATCCTACGCCTAATTTTCAAGATATCTCGTATTATTCAGCTCCAAAACCTAAACCTGAATTAGAGAGTTTAGATGAGGTTGATCCTGAATTATTAGATACTTTCCAACGTTTAGGGATTTCTTTAGACGAACAAAAAAGACTTACAGGAGTATCTGTTGCAGTAGATGTTGTAATGGATTCGGTTTCTGTAAAAACAACTTTTCAGGACACTCTAGCCGAGAAAGGAATTATTTTCATGAGTATTTCAGAAGCTATACAAAAGCATCCTGATTTGGTAAGAAAATACATGGGATCGGTTGTTCCTGTAAAAGACAACTTTTATTCTGCGTTAAATTCAGCAGTTTTCACTGATGGATCTTTCTGTTACATTCCTGAAGGAGTTTTATGTCCTATGGAACTTTCAACTTATTTCAGAATAAACGAAAGTGGTACAGGTCAGTTCGAGAGAACTCTTGTAATTGCTGATAAAGGAGCAAGAGTAAGTTACCTTGAAGGTTGTACAGCTCCTCAGCGCGATGAAAATCAACTTCACGCAGCAGTGGTAGAATTAATAGCGTTGGAAGATGCAGAGATAAAATATTCAACTGTACAAAACTGGTATCCTGGAGATAAGGATGGAAAAGGTGGAGTTTTCAATTTTGTAACAAAACGTGCTTTGGCAGAGAAAAATGCTAAAATTTCTTGGACTCAAGTAGAAACAGGTTCGGCAGTTACATGGAAATATCCTTCAACAATACTTAAAGGAGATGGTTCGGTAGGAGAATTTTACTCAATAGCAGTAACAAACAATTATCAACAAGCCGATACTGGTACTAAAATGATTCACCTTGGGAATAATACTAAGAGTACAATTATTTCTAAAGGAATCTCAGCAGGACACTCAGAAAATAGTTATAGAGGATTAGTTAAGATTGCTCCAAACGCAAAGAATGCTAGAAACTTCAGTCAGTGTGATTCGTTGTTGATGGGCGATACTTGTGGAGCTCACACTTTCCCTTATATCGAAGCAAAAAATTCTACTTCTCACATAGAGCACGAGGCAACAACTTCTAAAATTTCGGAAGATCAGCTGTTTTATTGCAATCAACGTGGAATAGATACCGAGAAGGCTGTGGCATTAATTGTTAATGGTTTTGGTAAAGAAGTACTAAATAAATTGCCAATGGAATTTGCTGTGGAAGCTCAAAAATTACTTGAGATTTCACTTGAAGGTTCTGTAGGATAAATGAAATTATGTGGAGATGTAAAGACGCGATGCATCGCGTCTCTACAGAAACAATCTTCCAAATAACAATTTGATTATGTTAAAAATAAAAAACTTAAAAGCCGGAATTGACGGTAAGGATATATTAAAAGGGTTGAATCTTGAGATTAAACCAGGAGAAATTCACGCTGTAATGGGACCTAACGGTGCCGGAAAAAGTACACTTTCTTCAGTTATTGCAGGAAAAGAAAAATTTGAAGTTACTGATGGTACTATCGAGTTTCAAGGAGAGATAATCAACGATCTTGCACCAGAAGAAAGAGCTCACAAAGGTATTTTTATGTCGTTTCAGCATCCTGTTGAAATTCCTGGGGTAACAGTTACAAACTTTATTAAAGCGGCAGTAAATGCTAAAAGAGTAGCTGAAGGAAAAGAAGAAATGAGTGCTGCAGAGCTTTTAAAACTTATTAAAGAAAAATCAGCATTGCTAGAGCTAGACAGAAAGTTCTTATCTCGTTCTCTTAACCAAGGATTTTCTGGAGGAGAGAAAAAGAGAAACGAAATCTTCCAGATGGCAATGTTAGAGCCTACTTTGGCTATTCTAGATGAAACAGATTCAGGACTAGATATCGATGCTTTACGCATTGTTGCCAATGGTGTAAACAAACTTAGATCACCTGAGCGTTCGGCTATCGTGATTACTCACTACCAGCGTTTGCTTGATTACATCGTACCTGATTTTGTTCACGTGCTTTACGAAGGACGAATAGTTAAATCGGGAGGTAAAGAGCTTGCTTTAGAACTTGAAGAAAAAGGTTACGACTGGATTAAAGAAGAAATTGAAGCAGGAAATAATTAACAAT
>CAZIYK010000165.1:0-4618 GCA_964543445.1 uncultured Flavobacteriales bacterium | reverse complement strand
TTCTTTTCTAATATGCCACGGCTTGTTTCTCAGATTTCGGACAGTACAGATGTTAAGTTGCTTGTTTCTACAAGTATTGCAGGAGGAGCAAGGTTAAGCGATCATTTCAATGGAAAAAGAAAACTGAAATCAAAACAAATAATTAAAGATGGCAAGTTCGACGTTGTAGTTTTGCAAGAGCAAAGCATGGGTACAATTGAGAATAAAGACGAATTCCTTGAGTATTCTAAAAAGCTATGCGATATTATAAAATCATCAGGAGCTAAGCCTTACTTTTATGTTACTTGGGCTCGTCAGAAAGTTCCTCAATATCAAGAAATCATTACAAAGGCTTATCAGCAAGCAGCAAAAGAAAATAATGCAGGACTGATATTAGTAGGTGAGGCGTGGAAATCAGCAAGAACATTGAGGCCAGATATTCAGTTATTTGTGCCAGATGGAAGTCATCCTTCAGATTTAGGTGCTTTTTTAACAGCTTGTACATTTGTAAAAACTCTTACAGGTACTCTACCTAAAAAACTTCCTAATAAGTATTTTGTTGAAACTTCAGATGGTGGTAGAATAAAAATTTTTAAAGAGCATCCTTTAGATATTGTATTTTGTCAGATGGTAGTTCAGGATTTGTAAGGCATAGTGTTAATATGGTTGAAATTCGCTTATAAGTTGTTCAAGGCGAGAGCATTTAACTTTTTTGATTGCCCCAAAATCCCTAAAGGGAGCAAAAAAGTTGTTATTCCTATGAATCACCTTTTGGGGGAGGGCAAAATTCATTGAAAGTCAAAAAAATGTTGGGATCTATACTAAATGCTTTTGCCCTAAAAAGTAGTTGATATAGCAATAATATTTACACATCATTTTATTATCTTTAACACAAAACCTATAATCGATGAGCTATTCTACTTATACGCTAAAAGTCAGGGATGGATTAAATATTCATTTGCACAAATGGAGTCCCGAAAATCCCACTAAGTTATTATTCTTAATTCACGGTTCAGTTGAGCATGCAAAACGTTACGACGAATTTGCACGAAAACTCAATCAAGAAGGTTTTGTTGTTATAGCTCCCGATCATAGAGGACATGGATTAACAGCAAAGGAAAGCGGTATTTTTTCAGACTTTGGTGATAAAGATGGTTTCTTAAGAGTTATCGACGATTTAAAAGAAATATTAGATGATATAAAAACAGAATATCCTCAACTGCCTCGTGCTGTGTTTGGCCATAGTTTAGGTTCGTTTATGACTCGTAAATTAATTTCGGTAAGAGGTGATGATTTTAAGTGTGCAATTATTTCTGGTTCTACTTGGGGTAGTCTGATAGAACTTAAAGGCGGTAGATTTATGTCTAAGATTTGGGGATTCTTCTCGGGAAAAAATAAACCAAATCAGAAATATGACGATTTCTATTGGGGAGTACTCAACAACAAAGTGAAAGGGCACAAAGGAACTTTAGATTTTATAAATAGTAGCGAAGAGGAGGTTGAGAAGTATGTAGCCGATCCACTCAATGGCAATACTATGACCATTGAATTTGGAATTCAGATGACGGAAGCTGTTTTGGAAGTTAGAAAAGATGAAGTTTTTGAAAATACTCCAAAAAGTCTAAAAATATTACTTGCTTCGGGTGTAGATGATCCTCTATCAAACAAAGGAAAAGATATAAAGATGATTGCTGAGAAATACAAGCAATTCGGCATAAAAAATGTAGAAGTTAAATTATACGAAGGCGACCGTCATGAAATAATAAACGAAACTAACAAAGAAGAAGTGATGACGGATATTATTTTGTGGTTAAGAAAAAACATGTAATTACTATGAGAAAATTTATCTTTTACATCCTGATGTTATCTCCTTTATTTGTTTTTTCTCAGCAAAAAGAAGATATTAAGGAAGAAAAAAAGGTTAACTATGCTTTTGTTCCTTTGTTGATGTACAATACTTCATTAGGTTGGCAATTTGGAATAATGTCTTCAGCATATTTTAAACTAAGTGAAACCGATACTATTTCTCCTGCTTCTAGTGTAGGATTTTTTGGATCGTATTATACGAGTGAATCGTATGTTACGGTATTGCATAGTAAAATGCACCTGAAAGAAGATAATTATCGTGTGAAAACAGCAGTGGGTTATGGGAATATAAATTTTCAGAATTTTATTGACTATTCGTATTTCCCAGATTGGATACAACCTATTTTACCCGAAGGCGATGGATTTTTTATGGACTATACAACACAATTCTTCTTTGCCTATGCCGAAGGGATGAAAAGAGTGTGGAATAATTTATTTGTTGGAGCACATCTTATGTATAACAAAAATAGAACACAGTTTTTTTACGATGATTATACCGTTAAAACAGAGGAGAATAGTTTGTTAGGAATTGGTATAGCGGCAGAATTAGACAATAGAGATAATGTATTCTACCCTCATTCAGGACAAAATGTAAGAGTTGGAACTATGTCGTTTTTAGAAGCGCTAGGTTCGTCAACAGAGTATCACAGAATTAAATTTCAGTACAACAAATACTTCAAACTAAATCCTAATACGGTGATTCTTGCACGTGCGTATGGAGTTTCTTCGTTTGGAGATGTACCTTTTTCTGGTGAGAATGTTGTGGGTAATGATGACCTTAGAGGTTATAGCAACGGAAAATTTAGGGCAAAACAAGTTTATGATCTTCAAACAGAGTTGCGATGGAATTTCTACAAAAAATGGGGAATGGTTGCATTTGGTGGAGTAGCCGTTGCAACAGATGATTTCAGTGGCACAAATTATAGTGGATTATTACCAGGAGTAGGTGTTGGGTTGCGTTTCAAAGCAGTTCCTTCAAAAAACATAAATATAGGTATAGATGTTGCCAAAGGAGTTGATGATTGGGGAGTTTATTTCAGAATAGGAGAAGCATTTACGAGGTAAGATATAATTAAAAGTGTTAAAGTATTGTTAAATAATCTTTTTAGCGTAACTTTGCCGGCTGTAAGCCTATTAGGTTTTTTATAGGATAAATTAAATTTAAAGTAAATATGAAAAAGAGATTAAATTTTATGCTAATCGCAATAGTAATGTTGGGATTAACAACATTATTATCTTCTTGTGCACAACCAGAGAAGCAATCTGTGATTGATAAAATTCAGAAATCTGGAGAATTAACAATAGCTACTTCAGGAAATCAATTTCCATTTTCTTTTAAAGATAAGGAAGGTAACCTTAAAGGTATTGATATATTGATAGGTAATACTGTAGCTAAAGAAATGGGCCTAAAGGCAAAGTTTGTTGAAACAGACATATCTGATATTATTGACGTAGTTGCAAGTGGTAAAGCTGATTTAGCTATTTCAGGATTGTCTTTTACAGCTAAAAGAAATGAGAAAGTAATGTTTACAAAGCCTTACTTTGTTACGGGTAAAGGTATTATTTCTTCAAAAACAAATATTCAGAATGCAAAAGAAGGTGGAGATAATGAAGGAACTGTAACTATTGCTGTTGTAGATAAATCTTCAAGTTTAGAATATTTGACAAAGCACTATCCAAATGCAAAAGTTTATAAAACAAATAGTTTAGACGAAAGTAGAGAGGCTCTTTACACTGGTAAAGTAGATGGATTACTAGCTGATTATGAAATATGTGAGGCTTTCTCTTTTGATAAAAGAAATAATGGAGAATATAAAACAAGGAGAATTGGTAAGGTAGAAGATAAAGAATTTATTTCTATCGCTGTTACTCCAGGAGATGCGTTATTTTTCAATACAGTTGACAATTTAGTTGATCACGTAAGGGATGGTAAGTTTTCTGATCTTGTAGAACGAGCTTGGATTATGTACCTTAACTAGAAATAGTTAACTTAAAATATTACAGAGGCAAATACTTAGGTGTTTGCCTTTTTTCGTTTAGAGAAAGTTGGTTTTTGAGGTTTTATGGATTAAAAAACATTAAATAAATTAAAAGACTAATATATCTTTTACCTAGATTTGTTAACTTAAATTGCATCTATAAATTTAAAATGTACGAATATGAATTATCCTGATTTTTATAACGATGTAAAAACTATAACAATGTACGATCCACTTTCCGAAATATTAGTGAGTTTCGATAAGGGAATCATCACTTTTAGTTACGTTGATGTAGTTAAATCGGCAGGACATAGTTGTCCTACAGTTAGTGGAGCATACTTGATGACAGCAAAAGCTCTTGAAGCTCTTTATGGTGATGACATGCCAGTTAGGGGAGAGATAAAAGTTGAATTCAAAGAAAGTATAGAAGAAGGTGTTGCAGGGGTTATAGGAAATGTAATTTCTAATATTACTGGAGCAACAGGAGTTACCGGGTTTAAAGGCTTAGCAGGTAAATATGCTCGCCACAGCCTTATGAGTTATGATAGCGATATTGCTTCTAATGCAAGATTTACTAGGGTAGATACTAATGCTTCGGTAGATGTTTTTTACAATCCTAATGCGGTTGTAGGAAATCCAAAAACTCAAATGTTAATGCAGAAAATATTATCGGGTAATGCTAATGCTGAAGAGAAAGAAGAGTTCGGTGTTTTATGGCAAGAAAGAGTAAAATCTATACTGATAGATAATTTTGATAATCCTGAAATGATTAGAACTGAGTTGGTGTAATAGCT
>CAZIYK010000164.1:0-4671 GCA_964543445.1 uncultured Flavobacteriales bacterium | reverse complement strand
TTAAAATTTAAAGAAGATACTGAGATGATGAAAGCTCTAAATTCAGAAGAGAATACTCCTGTAGTATTACAAGGGTTAAAAGAGTGGAGTTGGAGCGAATTTGGTATTTTTAAAGGAGATGCTTTTTTAATGATGGTGAATCAGCTTATCAAATAAACCGTGATGTTTATGCTTTTTTCTGTTGTTAGCTTTATGTCTAGCCATTTTCCTAAGCTTCAGAATACTTGCATTTAAGTCGAATCCAATAAGTAGAATTATAGAGTTGATATACATCCAAAGCATAATTACCAACAGTGTACCTATAGAGCCGTAAAGTTTGTTGTACTGTCCAAAATGAGATACATATAGTCCAAATAAATATGAAATAACAATAATTAATACAGTAGTAAGAAGTGAACCCGGCGACATGAATTTCCACTGATTTGTAGATTTCGGACCTTTGTAAAAAATCAATGATATGGAAAGAAATAGCAAGATGGCTAATACTACGTATCTACCTACATCAATTAGAGTAGGGATGTAGGTTCCAATTAATTCTACTTCTGTAAAATTTGATAATATTATTTCAGTTATAATTATAACACTCATCGATATAATAAATAGAAAAGTGAGTGAAATAGTTAAGTAAAACGATGTTATATATTGATTTATTAGACTTCGTAATTCTAGTTCGTGAGTGCTATTGGTAAGGTTTGTAATAACCGCATTAATACCATTTGTAGCAAAAATTGCAGCCATTATAAACGATGTTGACATCAACCCTCCGTGCTTAATGTTAATAATATCGTTGATGGTACTTTCAACTGCTGCAAAAGAATTTCCTGGAAGAATATCCTGCAATGTTTTGAATAAGTAAACTTGAAATCCATCAATTGGTATATATGGAATAAGCGTTAGCAAGAACAGTATAAAAGGAAAAATTGCCATAAAAAAACTGAAAGCAATTGATCCTGCTCTTGATGTTAAAGCACCTTTTATTAATCCAATAATGTACAGCTCAATAAAATCGTATGCAGTTAAACCCTCAAAACCTGGGATTTCCATCCTCTTGAGGTATATAACTAATTTTCGAGATAATCTCTTAGATTTTATATATTCTTTGAACGTCATTTATTGAATGAAAGGTGTTTGTTGATAAGTCTATTACAATATAGTTAAATAAAACTACATTGCTTTTAAACTTAAATCCATAGAAGACACTGAGTGAGTAAGTGCACCTACAGAAATATAGTCAACACCACATTCTGCATAGTTTCTTAACGTTTTTTCTGTTATTCCTCCTGATGATTCAGTTTCATATTTACCATCAATGAATTTAACAGCAGTACGTGTGTCGTCGTAGCTAAAGTTATCTAACATAATACGATGCACACCTCCTACAGAAACTATTTCTTCTACTTCTTCTAGATTTCTTGCTTCAACTTCAATTCTTAAATCTAGGTTGTTGTCTTTTAGATAAGCAATAGTTTGATTTATTGCTGAAGTAATTCCTCCTGCAAAATCGATGTGATTATCTTTTAGCATAATCATGTCATAAAGACCAAAACGGTGATTTTCGCCACCACCAATTTTTACAGCCCATTTTTCTAGAGCTCTTATTCCTGGTGTAGTTTTACGAGTATCTAAGATTTTTGTATCTAAACCTTTTACTAAATCAACATAAAAAGCAGTTTTTGTAGCTACAGCACTCATACGTTGCATGATGTTGAGTACAAGTCTCTCTGCTTTGAGGATAGATAAAGAAGAACCTTCCACATGAAAAACAATATCACCATATTTAACAGGTGTACCATCTTCAATAAAAGTTTCGATTTTTAAATTAGGATCAACGTAATCAAATACTTTTTTAGCAGCTTCTACTCCTGCAATAATTCCATCTTCTTTTACAAGAAGCTTAGCTTTGCCAGTAGCAGTTGCAGGAATACACGATAATGAAGAATGATCACCATCTCCAACATCTTCTCTAATTGCATTTTTAATTATTATGTCGAGTTCCTTATTTAAATCCATCTTTTATATTTTTTATTAGGAGCAAAAGTATTGAAAAAATAAAAACTCACCTTAGATAAGATGAGTTTTTAAAATATTATTTCATGTGTTTATGCGTTAATCAATATGGCCTTGTCTTTTATATCCTCATAAAAGGCAGCGTAAGTAACGTACATGTATGGAATTAACCAAAGTAGAGGTATGAATAATAGAATAGAGCTCAGTACTATTAATACAAAGAATAATAATGATAGAAGAAAATATTTCATTTTATATCCATACATTATTTCCATACTTCTATCAATAGCGTCCATAGCTTTCATATCGGGATTGTCTGCAAGGATAAAGAAAGTCATTGAATAAGAAATTCCTTTTATGATTCCAGGAATTACCAGAAGTAATGTCCATAGAAAAGTGAAAATTGCAATAAGTAGATAGGCAAGAAGTGAATCTCCGAATCTGTCGAATCCTTTAAAAATAGATTCTAGTTCAATTTTCTCTTTACGTATAAATGCAAGAGAAAAATATGCAATACCAAGAGTTAGAGGTCCACCTATGATTAATGCTAGGCCTGGCACAGCACTTTGAAGTATTCCATAAATTAGAAATCCAGCAATTGCTATTCCCCAATTTCCACTTATAGCATCTAATGCTCTTTTTCTTAAAACACTGTTATCGGTACCCATAATTTCCTCTATTTTGTTATATTTTAGATTAGTTCCTTACAAATATAGAGAAATGATATATTTGTACTCCTAATAAATATATGAATTTTGAAGATAAAATTACTAGTAGTAGGTAAAACCGACGATAAACGTATTCAATCGTTAATTGATGATTATACAAATAGATTGAAACACTACATTCCTTTCGATTTGGAAGTTATTCCTGATATTAAGAATGTTAAGAAATTATCGATGGATCAGCAAAAAACAAAAGAGGGCGAATTGATTCTTTCTAAAGTATCACCTTCTGATAGGTTGATTTTGTTAGATGAAAAAGGAAAAGAATTCTCGTCGATGAATTTCTCAAAGTATATTCAGAAACACATGAATAGCGGTGTGAAGCAAGTGATTTTTGTTGTAGGAGGGCCTTATGGATTTTCTAAAGAAGTTTACAGTAAAGCACAGGGAAAGATTTCTTTGTCGCAGATGACATTTTCTCATCAGATGATACGCTTATTTTTTGTAGAACAAATTTACAGAGCGTTTACTATCTTAAAAAACGAGCCTTACCACCATGAATAAATATTCGTCAATTTCATTTAGTATAGTCATTTTCTTAATATTAATTGGATTCACAATAATATTGGGAGCTCCATTTATGTTGTTGTCAAAGTATTTTCCAGAATTTGACAAGAATATAGCAGGAGCAATAGGTTATGTGCTACCAATGTTGGCAACTATATATGTTGTTTACCGAAAAGTTTCGAGGCTAGAAGAAGGCAAACAAATTTTTAATTTCTCAGTGGGAGGAGTGAGGAAATATTTATTTATCATCCCCATAACATTGATTATGATACTTTGGATAGATTTGCTTACGTCATTAATTCCAATGCCTGATTGGGCAATTAAACTTTTCGAAGAAGCTTTTAATCTTTCCATTCCGAATATTTTGATGATATCAATTTTTGCACCTTTGTTGGAGGAAACTTTGGTAAGAGGATTGGTGTTAAGAGGATATTTACTCAATTACACACCCAATAAAGCAATAATTGCATCAGCAATTTTCTTTGGCGTAATTCACATGAATCCGTGGCAATTTGTAGCAGGATTTATTAGCGGTTTGTTTTTAGGGTATTTGTATTACAAAACAAAATCGCTTATTCCATCAATGTTTGTACATTTTATGAATAACACGTTGATGGTGATATTTTCTATGTATTACAGTAATGCAGATGCATCTTTCATCGATATATTTGGTTCAAATATTTATTATGGTTTATTGGTGCTGAGTTTGCCAATAGGGTATGTTTTATTTAGAAAATTGGATACAGAATTAAATAACGAAATCACCCCGTAGAGACGCGATGCTTCGCGTCTCAATAGCAATGTTTCGCATCTCTGTATCGATACCTCGCGACTTAGTCATGATGCCTAGCATCATAAAAGTAAATCATCACATCTCCACAAGAAAAAGAATAATTATGAAAATAGTAGTAGCAACAAACAACAAAAATAAGTTTCAAGAAATAAGAGAAATGCTTCCTGAAAGTATAGAATTGGTAACTCTAAAAGATATAGGTTGTACTGAGGATATACCAGAAACAGCAGATACACTCGAAGGAAATGCGGCAATAAAAACAGCGCATGTTTTAGATAATTATGGATTTGATTGTTTTGCTGATGATACAGGTTTGGAGGTAGATGCTTTAGATGGAGCTCCAGGAGTTTACGCTGCTCGTTATGCAGGAGAAAATGCAACTTACGAAGATAACGTGAATAAAATGTTGTCGGAGATGGAAGGCAAAGAAGACAGATCAGCACAATTCCGTACAGTAGTTTCATTAAAAATTGATGGAATGGAGTATTTTTTCGAGGGAATTTGTAGAGGAGAAATAACTACGGAAAAACACGGAGAAGGAGGTTTTGGTTACGATCCAATTTTCAAACCAGAAGGATACGATATTACTTTCTCAGAAATGAGTTCAGAAGAAAAAGCAAAGATTAGTCACAGAGGAAT
>CAZIYK010000163.1:0-4692 GCA_964543445.1 uncultured Flavobacteriales bacterium | reverse complement strand
AGGAGTAAAGCTGCAATTTCATTTGAATTATAATCGAGGTTTTCTTCGTTCATTTTCATAAATCTCTCAGCAGGCACATCTATTCGGTAAAGCAAACTCATATAAGTTTGAAAATCTTTTTCAATAAGATGCAAACACAAACTAGCTGTCCAAGTAATAAGTTCTTGAAGATTATCTACATCATCTGGCAAAAAAGGAATACCTGCTAACTGTAAATCTTTAGTAATCTGAAATTTCAATTCTTCGTAGCTAACCTCAACCCCATTTGCGATGTGATTGTTAACCTCTTCAATATAGCTTTGTTTAGACATCGCGTTTTATTAACTTTTCGGCAAAACTCTTTAAATCTGCCTTTTTATCTTCATCTACACTTACTTTTTCTAGTGACGATAAAGCTCGCTTGTAATATACATCAATTTCAGATTTCATATCTTCTACAACACCAAGCTTATTGAAAATATTACGTACTGTATTTATCTTTTCCTCCTCTTCTGCTGTTGGTAAATTTGTTTTCGAAAACAACAAATTCAATTGCTCTAAATCTTCTCCTTCGGCTTTTCCGAATGCTTTAAGAGTTAGGAAGGTCTTTTTATTTGCAACTACATCGCCTCCAATACGTTTTCCAAACTTTTTAGGATCGCCATACAAATCTAAATAGTCGTCTTGTAACTGAAAAGAAACTCCTAGCTGTTCTCCGAAATCATACAACAATTGAGCATCTTCTTTAGATGAATTTCCAGCCAAAGCTCCTATTTTCATAGCCCCTCCAAGCAATACCGATGTTTTTAAAGTTATCATATTGATGTACTCTGCAATAGTAACATCACTACGAGTTTCGAAATTCATATCATACTGTTGACCTTCGCAAACTTCTATTGCTACTTTATTGAAGACAGGAAAAACACTTTTTAACATTTCAGCAGGTAAATCTTCGAACAATCTATATGCTGAAATCAACATTGCATCTCCCGAAAGTATTCCAATGTTATCATTCCATTTTTCGTGAACAGTTTCTTTACCTCTACGTAGTGGAGCATCATCCATAATGTCATCGTGGATAAGAGTAAAGTTGTGAAAAACTTCAATTGCCTGTGCAAGAGGAAAAGCTTTTTCTAAATCGTTATTAAACAAACTATACGACATCAACAACATCAATGGTCGGGCTCGCTTGCCTCCTAAAGAAAGTATATAATTAATTGGATCGTATAATTCTGACGGCTCTCCCTTAATAGGGTTTTCATCGAAATATTTTTGAATTTTTATATTTAGATTTCCTGTATTCTGCATGGTTTAATTTTCTAGAAAAGCAAAGTTAAATTTTTTAAGGACTTGTATTGATTTACATATTCTTTGTACGGAAGAAAAAATCATAATCCTTAGAAATCGTCACATTACTTAAAATCTCTCTTCCTTATATTTTCGTCATTAATTTTTATCTGAGTAAGAGTAAGTTTCACTTTCTCTCCACCTACAACTGTTTCTACCTTATATGGGAAAACAATATCATTAAATGTTTTATAATCTGAATAGTTATAATATCTCACAACTTTTCCTGTTCCGCTATCAATAATTTCTTTCCTTTTTAATAACCCATCAGAAATCCTGAAATACAACAATATTTCTTGTCCAAAAGGAGCCTCAACCCTTACTTTATAGCACTCTTCTCCTTTCAGTGGAATTTGACTTTCTAGATACATTGCGTATCCTAGATCGCTATAATACAGTACAGGAAAAATACTTCTCTCCATTGAAAGTTCTAAAAATTTATCTCCTTTTATTTCTGTTATAGTTCCACTTTTCTCAACATAACCATACTCCCCATTAAATACGGTTTTCAAAACGATAACTTCTTTATTAGAATAAGTACTTAGCCTCTTGTTGGGCAACATATACTTATTTTTTATGAACAATTGCGTATGATTAATATCTAAAACCCACCACTGCAATAATTTTTTCACATCTTTCAATCTTTCCTCTCCTCCCTTTGCATTGATATATCTTTTTAAGACATCATTTACATCTATACTATCAGGCACTGCCCTATCTAGCGATGGAGGGAATGTCTCTTCTCCAAACTGAGTATAGTAATTAATTTTATATCCCAACTTCTCGAGCTTAGGTACTGCTATGCTAGGCTTTCCACTTACAACAATTCTCAGTTGCTTTGGTTTCAATTTGTGTTTAAGCATTTTTGACACAGATGGTAAAGAGATTGTATCTACAATTTCCATCAAATTCGGAACTAGATATTTCCCAAATCCAGTAACATAATACATCAGATATAAATCGGAAATTCGCTGAGGATTACTTAATCCTTCTACATAATTTTGAGCGATACGACTTTTGAAAATCTGAAAGCCCAAAGAATCTAGTGGCTTATCAGAATTAATTCTCTCAATAGCTCTTATACTTTTATGTATAGACTTTGCAACATCTTTTTCTGAAACATCATATTCTATAGCAAAATATTTTCCCTCATCGTCATATTCACTCTGTAGGTTTGTAATTTTACTATCCTTCAAAAATTTAGACGAGAACATTCCTATTTCTTTATCGAAAAGTAAAATATTACTACTTTTCTCAAACAGCCAATTTTCATCAAAATCAGTTTTATTGATTACGTTACCCATCCAAACACTAAGCTTATCACTGTGATAATTTTCTATAAAATCGATTTCTACTTGAGGTAAATTGTAAGGCTGAGGATAATAACCTTTAAGAACATCTCCTTTTCTGTACTTATTAAAATTTTTACTAATCAACCTATCGAGCTCATTCATGGTAATGTCGCCATAAACCATCAAATAACTATTGTTAGGATTAAAAAAAGCATGATAATACTCCCTAACATCACTAGCCTTAAGACTGTCAATCTTGTCTACACTATAACTCTCGCCAATAGGATTTCCTTCTCCAAACATTAATTTACGAGCCACCGCATCAGCAATAAATCTATTTGTATTGGAAACGAAATACAAACTATCAGCCAATTTTGATTTAGCTTCTTGTAGCTGACGATTGGTAAAACTAAATCTAAAAGCAAGGTCGGATAGAATAGAAATACTTGCTGATTTGTACTTGCTCAATCCTTCTACATAAATAGATTTATCATCTATTTTAATTTTGGTTCCTGTTCTTGATTTAAAATCAGATATCTTGCTCTCTTTATACTTAACACCATTTTTTCCCCACAACTCTTCAAATACTAAATCAACTCCTTTTCTTTTGCGAAGTAAAACATCGGAATAATCGAAAAACAACTTAAACGATACAAAAGGAAGTTTATGATTTTCTACTAAAATTACTTTAATCCCGTTTATAAGCACAAAAGATTTGGCTTCAATCATTTTCACTGGTACGTGAGGACTTGGAGCAGGTTTAGGCTTAGTGAATTCGTTATTAAGCGAAATTGTATAAAAAATATTTTCATCTATACTTCTAGTTATAGCGGTAGTATCCTTTGCAGAAGTTGTAGTAGTATCAACTTGTGAAAATATAAGATTAGAAACTAGTAGTAAGATACTTGTAAGTAATAATTTATTCATGCTTAATAGCTAACGTATTATTAAAGTTCATTCTAGAATAATGTAAACAAACCGCTTATTTTCATGTTGCCATTAAAAATCAGGATTGTTTTTATTCCCACAAAAATACGAAAATAGAGCTATGATTAATGTTTTTTACTGAATGCTTTTTTTGATGAAAAACGCTAGAAATAATACCCTCCATATCATTCGATAGAAACATGCTACAACATGAATTTTTGAAAAAAAGACAATACTAATCTTTCTTAACTACAGTAATTTTGTTCTCATCTAATTGAATGTATCCATATTCGTAGCAAAAGAAATAAACCTTCCCTGTTTTAGTTTTAAGGAATTCGGTAAGATGTTTAAAATCATACCCCTTAGATAGAATAGTAGATTTAGATACTGTTTTGGCTTTTCCATCGGGGATTATGCTCTTTAGAATCCTTCTGTTTTTGCGAAGTATATTATTGGTATTTCTTACGAAATTATTCTCATCGCTATTTAACTTATTGTTGTATGAATTGCGACAAGCATCAGAACAAAATTTCTTATCTGACCTACCCACAAACTCTTCGCCACACTCTAAACATTTTTTCTTATCCATTTCTGCAAAAAAATAAAAACTATTAAAACTCTCGTATTCTCTAGTAAATATACTGAATTAAATCCGATTACAAACGACTACAAATAACTATAAACGAATCTAAATAACTAATAACCGAATAAACCTACTTGCCTATTGCACCTTTGTACCATCGAAATACAAATAGAAAATAATCTTATTTACAAATTTTAAATCTCAATATTATGAACTCAATTAAGAATAAAGTAACGTTAATCGGGAACTTAGGATCTAACCCAGAAGTAAGAAATTTTGACAACAACAAACTAGCAAAATTTTCTTTAGCTACCAATGAAACTTACAAAGACAAAAATGGTAATAAGGTAGAACATACCGAATGGCACAATATAGTTGCATGGGGTGGATTAGCTACAATTGCTGAGAATTATTTACAGAAAGGTAAACAAGTAGCTGTAGAAGGCAAAATATGTTACAAGCATTATGAAAAAGATGGTCAGAAACACTACTACACTGAAATTCAAGCTTACGACATCCTGTTATTAGGAAATGTTCCTGCTCAGAATTAGTCACTATAACTTA
>CAZIYK010000162.1:0-4784 GCA_964543445.1 uncultured Flavobacteriales bacterium | reverse complement strand
GGTGCCTTTTCTTTTGGTTCGTTTTCTTTGGGCATGCAAAGAAAATGAACAAACATTGTTTAAAGAAAATATTTGATTATAGTAACTAACTATTTTTGGAGTAGAAAGTAACAATATACTAATTTGAAAAAAGAACTAAACATATTTTTAACAGCAATTTTGTTTTTCACTAGAATCCCCGTGAAATTAATGGGGGAATACACTAGTGATATGTTGAATAAATCTACCAAATACTTGCCTCTTGTAGGTTATATAGTTGGAGGTATTTCAGCATTTGTTTTTTGGGGAGTAGATGAGTTTTTTTCTAAAAACATTGCAATAGTTTTATCTATTATTGCTGCAATACTTACTACTGGAGCTTTTCACGAAGATGGCCTCGCTGATACTTTCGATGCTTTTGGTGGTGGATGGACAAAGGAAAAAAAACTAGAAATAATGAAGGATAGCCGTATAGGTACTTATGGTAGTATTGCCTTAATTCTTTCTCTACTTCTAAAATTTGTTGTTTTAAGTGAGTTTGATTCTAGTAAAATAATTTTTGTTATTCTAATCGGGCATATCCTGAGTAGAATAACACCTGTGGCAATGATATATTTTCTCAATTATGTTAGGTTAGATGCTAGTAGCAAAGTAAAACCTGTTGGTGACGGTATATCATTGTCTCATTTTATTATTGCGATAATTTTTGCGATTGCACCTTTATTCTTCTTTGAAACAGAAACTCTGTTGTTGATTCCAATTGTTATCTCTGCACAAATAATATTGGCATTTTGGTTCAAAAAACATCTCGATGGTTATACAGGCGATGCACTTGGAGCAAGTCAGCAATTAACAGAATTAGTAATTCTTTTGTCGTTAACAATTTTATGGAATTAATATTAGTACGACATACACGAGTTGCTATAGAAGGTACTTGTTATGGTTTTGCAGATGTAGAGCTTGCTGAAACTTTTGAAAAGGAGAAAGATGAAGTTCTGAAAAAAATAGATTCTAGCAATGCTGTAGTTTTTTCGAGTACTTCTAGTAGATGTACAAAATTGGCTAAATATATTTCTGAAGATTTCAAAACTGATGCAAGAATTAAAGAACTAAATTTCGGCAATTGGGAATTAAAAAAATGGGATGATTTATCTGATCCAGAATTTGATGTTTGGATGAATAATTACATCAACTACCGATGTCCTAATGGAGAATCTCTACTAGATATGAAAAGTAGAGTAGAAGATTTTTATAAGGATATTATTTCAAAAAATCACGAAAAGGTAATTGTGGTTACTCATGGAGGTGTAATCAGGTTGTTCAATCATTTGATAAACGAAGTCCCTTTGGATAAAATTTTTGATATCAAAATTGAATATGGCGATGTGGTAAAATTCACCATATAAGAATGGAAGACTATACACTACAATAAAACAATGGCGAGTTCAAAATACTGAACTCGCCATTGTTTTATTATTGTTTTTTGAATACTGTCTTAACTTAGTCTTGCTAAATAATCGTAATGTTCACCTTCTTTTATAATTTCACATTTTAAGCCTACAGATTCTGCTATTTCTTTTAATTTTTCAAAATCAATGTATAGCCAATCAAATTTATCGGAGCTTTGTTTTTTGTAGTGCATCTGAAAAGTTAATTCTCCGTAGTATTCTCTAGCTAAATCAACCCACATACTTCCATCTTCGTCCTCAAACATATAAGCAATATCTGATGAGTCAAGAATTATTTGGCCATTTTCGTTCAGAAGAGATTTTAGTTTTTCTAGAAAATTAGGAAGATTTTTAATTGTTCCTGCTAGTCCAATTCCATTCATAAGAAGTAGAAGAGTGTCAAATTTTTCGCCTTCAAAATCTTCAATAGAATCATTTATTACCTTTTTCACACCTCTAGCTGTTGCAACTCTACAAGCTCCTTTCGAAATGTCAATAGCCGTAACATCCAATCCTTTATTTTGCAATTCCAAACTATGACTACCAGAACCACATCCAATATCTAAGACTTTCCCTTTACATGAATTTAGAGCTATCTGTTCTAACTCAGGCATATCTTTCCATCTACGAAATAAATAGGGTAGAGGCATCTCGTCTTCTTCGGTAATGTTTGAAGTAGTGATAATATCTTCGGTATATTTTTTATTCCAAAAATCTATAAGTGCTTTTCCTAGTATGTCTTTCATTTTATAAGTTTAAAGTGTAAAGTAGAATGTTTAAAGAGTGAGTTTAAAGTTGAGATAATTTTTCTTTCAGCAACTTCAATTCATCTCTCAATCGTGCAGCCTCAATAAAATCTAGAGCTTTTGCTGCAGTTTCCATTTCCTTAGTTTTAGTTTTTATTAAGTTTTGCAAACCGCTTTTGCTCAGGTATTCTGAAGCATCTTCAGCAGCCATATTTACATGACTATCGGCTGTATAACTTTTTGAAGTAAGATCGTCGGCCAATCCGCTTTCTATTTTTTTGTTCAGAGGAGTTGGAACAATATTATTTTTAGTATTGTATTCAATCTGTTTTTCTCGTCTGTACTCTGTTTCGTCTATGGTTCTTTGCATGCTTTCGGTAATCTTATCAGCATACATAATTGCAAGTCCATTTACGTTTCGAGCTGCTCTACCAACGGTTTGTGTAAGCGAACGATGCGAACGTAAAAAACCTTCCTTATCAGCATCTAAAATTGCAACTAGCGAAACTTCTGGCAAGTCTAAACCTTCACGAAGTAAATTTACACCAACAAGAACATCAAAAATTCCCAAACGCAAATCGCGCATTATTTCTACACGTTCCAAAGTATCTACATCGGAGTGAATGTAACGAGAACGAATTTGCAAACGAGTTAGATATTTAGTCAATTCTTCGGCCATACGTTTTGTAAGAGTTGTAACCAAAACTCTTTCGTCTATATCAACACGTTTTTGGATTTCTTCTAGTAAATCGTCAATCTGATTAAGACTAGGTCTTACCTCAATAACAGGATCTAGAAGTCCAGTAGGTCTGATGATTTGCTCTACATAAACTCCTTCCGTTTTTTCTAGTTCGTAGTCGGCAGGTGTTGCACTCACATAAATTACTTGATTCTGAATTTCTTCAAATTCATCGAATTTCAAAGGTCGGTTGTCCATAGCTGCAGGCAAACGGAAACCGTATTCAACAAGATTTTCTTTACGAGCTTTATCGCCACCATACATTGCTCTCACTTGCGATACGGTAACGTGACTTTCGTCTATCACCATAAGGTAATCATCAGGAAAATAATCTAACAAGCAGAAAGGTCTAGATCCTTTTTCTCTACCATCGAGATAACGTGAGTAATTTTCTATTCCAGAACAATATCCAAGCTCACGTATCATTTCTAAATCAAATTCTGTACGTTCTTGCAAACGTTTTGCTTCTAAATGTTTTCCTACTTCTTTGAAGTATTCCACACGCTTCACCATATCATCTTGAATGTTGTGTATGGCATCTTGCAAGCGTTCTTTTCCTGTAACAAATAAGTTGGCAGGATATATTTTTATTTCTTCAAATTTCTCTAATATTTCTCCTGTTTCAGGATCGAAAGATTCTATTTCATCTATTTCATCTCCCCAAAAATACAAACGGAAAGCATAGTCGGTATAAGCGGGATAAACATCAATTGTATCTCCTTTTACTCTGAAATTACCTCTGCTAAAATCTGCTTCGGTACGTGAGTATAGAATTCCAGAAAGATTGTTCAATAATTTAGTACGAGATATAGATTCTCCTGATTTTAATACTAAAACATTTTTCGAAAATTCTTCAGGGTTTCCAATACCGTAAATACACGAAACAGACGAAATAACAATAATATCTCTACGTCCAGAAAGTAGTGCCGATGAAGCACTAATTCTCAATTTTTCTATATCCTCATTTATAGAAAGGTCTTTCTCTATATATGTTCCAGAAACGGGCAGATATGCTTCGGGCTGATAATAATCGTAGTACGAAACAAAATACTCAACAGCATTATGCGGAAAAAACGATTTAAACTCGCTATACAATTGTGCTGCAAGAGTTTTGTTGTGAGCCAGAATTAATGTTGGTTTCTGTACTTTTTCAATAACATTAGCTATCGTAAAAGTTTTTCCAGAACCAGTTACTCCCAATAGAGTTTGGTATTTAGAACCATCTTCCAATCCTTGAACAAGCTGTTCTATTGCTTGCGGTTGGTCGCCAGTGGGTGCAAATTCCGATTCTATTTTTAGTTTCATAAGAGAAGCATAAATATTAATATGCAAAACTAACTAATTATGACATAAACCATAGAGGAGAGCGTTAGTTTTTCGTTAGACTGATGCAAATACAGTGTATCTACTCGTTTGTATGGAGATATCAAAAATCATGTTTTAGAGATTACATAAATTCTATATTTAGAGATTAAAATTATAAAAATTTAACCATGGGATTATTTTCTTCACTATTAGGAAATGCAGGAACAGTAGAGCCACAGAAACTAGAACAAGAATACGAGAAATTATTAGTTGATAATGAGTCGATTGAGATTGGTTTTAAGCTAATTAGAGACACTTTTATATTCACAAACAAGCGATTGATATTAGTAGATAAGCAAGGAATTACAGGAAGCAAAACAGAATATTATTCGGTAAGTTATAAATCTATTTCACGTTTCTCGGTAGAAACAACTGGCCATTTCGATCTTGATGCTGAATTAAAAATATGGGTTTCATCGGAAACCAATCCAAGTATTTCAAAAAAGTTTAATAAATCAGTTAATATCTACGATGTACAGAAGGTATTGGCTAAGCATGTTTTGTAAT
>CAZIYK010000161.1:0-4808 GCA_964543445.1 uncultured Flavobacteriales bacterium | reverse complement strand
ATTCCATGATCGTCGTAGTAATGCTGTAAAAATTCTGCTTTAAGTCTTGTAATATCAACATTTGATGGACATTCCGACTTACAAGCTTTACAGCTTAAACACAAGTCCATTACTTCGTAAATTTCTTTGTGATCTAGTGCATTCTTTCCTTCTGGAGTTCTCGACATATATTCTCGTAGAATATTTGCACGAGCTCTTGTAGTTTGACTTTCGTTTTTTGATGCTTGATAGCTAGGACACATTGTGCCACCTATAATGTGGCTTTTACGACAGTCGCCAGAACCATTGCATTTTTCAACAGCTTTTTGGAATCCTTCTGTTTTAGAAAAATCAAAAACAGTTTCTATTTCGTGTGTTGTGTACTCATCGTCGTAACGCAAAAATGTGTTCATCGATGGAGTATCAACAATTTTATTTCTATTGAAAATTCCATTCGGGTCCCACGATTTCTTCACTTCTTCTAATAACTCATAGTTTTTATCTCCTATCATAAAAGGGATAAACTCTCCTCGCAATCTACCATCGCCATGCTCTCCACTAAGAGAACCTTTGAATTTCTTAACAAGTTTGGCAAATTCGGTAGCTACAGTTTTAAACATGTCTCTACCTTCTTGTGTTTTCAGATTCAACACCGGACGAATATGTAATTCTCCAGTTGAAATATGCGCATGATATACTACATCTAGTTTGTATTTCTGAACAATTTCATCGGCACCTTCTATGTAAGCAGGTAAATCTTCGGGACGAACAGAAGTGTCTTCTACAACTGATACGGGCTTAGCATCGCCGGGCATATTTCCTAGAATACCAAGACCTGCTTTACGCAAAGTCCAGACTTTTTTTACTTCATTGCCAGTAACTAATGGGAAATGATAACCGTAACCTTCGGCTCTCATTGCTTTCTCCATTTGTGCTGCAACTTCCTCTAATTCTTCTTTTGTGTCTTTACTAAACTCAACTATAAGCAATGCTCCTGGTTGTCCTTTTATGAAAAAACGGTTTTCGGCTTGTGTTTTATTCCCTTTTGTAAGTTCAATAATTACACTATCCATAAGTTCTACCGCATTAGGATTGAATTTTAGAGCAACAAGGTTCGCTTTTGCTGATTCAATAACAGTTTCAAGGTGAACACAAACTAGGCCGGTGTGTTTTGGAGGCAGAGGTTCAAGGTTTACCTTCATTTCTGTAGTGAAAGCAAGGGTTCCTTCGCTACCTGCTAATAGTTGATTGAAGTTGAAAGGTTTGTTAGAGTTAGAAAATACTTGGTTATCTATAAGCATGTCAATAGCATAACCTGTATTTCTTCGTTTTATCTCTTTGTTTGGAAACTCTTTTTCAATTTCCTCTACAATTTCTTTATCAGAAAGCATCTTGTAAATATCATTGTACAACTTGCTTTCAAGAGAATCTCCTTTAAGTTTTTCTTCGAATTCAGATTTTGTTAAATCTTTAAATTCAACTTCCGATCCATCACTTAAAAGTACTTTTGATGAAATTACGTGCTCTCGAGTACTACCGTGTATAAGCGCATTAGCACCACAAGAGTTATTGCCTAGCATACCTCCGAGCATACATCGGTTTGCTGTAGACGTTTCTGGAGCAAAGAATAAACCGTGCTCTTTTGCTACTAGGTTAAGTTCATCGCGAACAACTCCTGGTTGAATAATGGCATATCTTTCTTTAGCATTTATTTCAATTATTTTATTGAAATATTTCGAGATATCTACAATTATTCCATTTCCTACAACCTGACCTGCTAGGGATGTACCTGCGGCACGAGGAATTAGATTTACATTGTGCTTGTTTGCAAATTCAATAATGAGTTTTAAATCATTGTTGGTTTTTGGACGAATAATAGCAATTGGCTTTTCGCGGTAAGCCGATGCATCAGTTGAGTAAATAACCTTCTGAAATTCATCTAAAAATATATCTCCCTCAATTTTTTGTCCTAATTTTTCTAATTCTATGTTCATGCCTTACCTGAATGAATTTGTTGGATAACAAATATACATTTTAGCTAGAGTAATAAAATTCTAAATGAGTATAATTATCGATTACCTAATTAGTGAATAGGTAAAGTTAACCTGTGATAATAATATGATTCTGAAGATGATAGTTTAGAGTCTATAGGGTAATTTATGATAAATCAGTGATAAAGAGTGTTGACTAACGGTCATTTTGTAAACTTTTATTTTTTGGTCTACTTCTTTTGATTAATTTTGGCAATTATAGAAAAGAAACTATGTCTGATACATTAGTAATAATACCTACTTACAACGAGAAAGAAAATATTGAGAATATTATTCACAAGGTTTTTTCTTTGGGGAAAGATTTTGAGATTCTTGTTGTTGATGATAATTCTCCTGATGGAACCGCTTTTATAGTTGAAGAACTTATGGAAGAGTACCAAGGTGAATTACATCTTGAAAAGAGAAAAGGTAAGAATGGACTTGGAACAGCATATATTCATGGTTTTAAATGGGCTCTTGCTCGCGATTATGAATATGTGATAGAGATGGATGCCGATTTTTCTCATAATCCAGAGGATTTAGAAAGATTGTACAATGCATGTGTGGTTGATGGTGCCGATGTGGCAATAGGTTCTAGGTATGTGCAGGGGATAAATGTGGTGAATTGGCCAATGAAAAGGGTATTACTATCTTATTTTGCTTCGAAGTACGTAAGGCTGATAACTTCTTTACCTGTACACGATGCAACTGCTGGTTTTGTATGTTATCATCGTAGTGTATTAGAAACTATAAACTTAGATAAGATTAAGTTTGTGGGTTATGCTTTCCAAATAGAAATGAAATTTAAAGCATGGAAGTTTGGATTTAACATAAAAGAAGTTTCTGTAATATTTACAGATAGGACATTGGGAGAGTCAAAAATGAGCAAGAGTATTTTAACTGAAGCTATTTTTGGTATAATAAGAATGAAGTTCAGAAGTTTTTTTCAAAACTATAAGCGTAAAAAGTAAAAGATGCAAAATCGTATTCTAATAAAAAATGCAACAATAATAAACGAAGGAGAATCTATAGTTTCTGATGTTTTAATTGTAGATGGGAAGATAGAAAGGATAGAAGAAATGATATCTCCTAAATCGGCTGAAACCAAAATTATTGATGCTGATGGATTGCATCTACTACCCGGAGTTATCGATGATCAAGTACATTTTAGAGATCCAGGATTAACACACAAAGGAGATACTTTTACAGAGTCGAGAGCGGCAGTAGCAGGAGGAGTAACTTCTTATATAGAGATGCCTAACACTAATCCGCAAACAACAACTCAGGAAGCTCTTGAGAAAAAGTTTGTAAATGCTTCGGAAAAATCGTTGGTTAACTATTCTTTCATGATGGGAGGTACTAACGATAATTTAGATGAGATACTCAAAACTGACAAGAAAAAAGTAGCAGGATTGAAATTGTTTTTAGGTTCTTCTACAGGAAACATGTTGGTTGATGATGAGGAAGTATTAGAAGAAATTTTCTCGAAAACAGATTTGTTGATTTCTGTGCATTGCGAGGATGAAACAACCATCAAAGAAAATACTAAATTATATATCGAGAAATACGGAGAAGATAAAATACCAATGAGTGCTCATCCTGAAATCAGGAGTGCTGAAGCTTGTTATATTTCATCTTCAAAAGCAGTAGCTTTGGCTAAGAAAACCGGAGCAAGATTGCACGTATTCCACTTGTCATCAGGAAAAGAAACAGAATTGTTTTCAAATAAACTTCCTCTTGCAAAGAAAAAAATAACGGCTGAGGTTTGTATTCATCATCTTTGGTTTGATGATAGTCAGTACGTATCTAAAGGATCATTGATTAAATGGAATCCTGCTGTGAAATCAGCTGATGATAGAAAGAAACTTTGGGAAGCATTGTTAGATGATAGAATTGATGTAGTTGCAACCGATCATGCTCCACATACATTAGAGGAAAAGAATAATACATATTTGAAAGCTCCATCTGGAGGTCCTATGGTTCAACATTCTTTAGTGGCAATGCTAGAGTTTTACAAACAAGGAAAAATTTCTATTGAGAAAGTTGTTGAAAAAATGTGCCACAATCCGGCTATTTTATTTGAAATAGAAAAACGAGGATTCATAAGAGAAGGATATTGGGCTGATATTGTTTTGGTAGATTTAAGTTCTCCATGGACAGTGAATAAAGATAATATTTTGTACAAGTGTGGTTGGTCTCCTTTGGAGGGAAACACATTCCGTTCTAGAGTTACGCATACCATTGTTAATGGTACATTAGTGTATAATAATGGAGTGTTTGCTGAGGATCACAGAGGAATGAGACTTACTTTTGATAGAGATTAACATATTGCCTACTTACAAATCAGGTAAAAGAAAATTTTATGAATAAATATATAGCCATTTTATTAACAATAGTATCGTTGATTTCGTGTGATTCTAAGAAAGAAAAACCTACTCCTTTTTTAGATCACGATCAAATGGTTGATATAATGACTGATTTAAGTTTGGCTGAGGGCACTAGAATTTATGCTAGAACCAAAGAGTCAGGGCCAGCAGAAGGAGAATTTACTATCGAAGACTACTATGCGATGGTTTTCGAAAAATATAATATCACTCAAGCTCAATTAGATTCTATTAATGCTTGGTATATTAATTATCCAGATGAGAATCAAGCTATATTTAAGGAGGTTTTGGATAGGCTTAACAAGTTGCAAGCAAATCAAAAAGCTTTAGTTAAGGAGCAAGAGAAATTGAAACTATCAGCTATAAAAGCTAAAAAGTCAAAAGCTAAATCATCAAAAAAAGATGAAAAGCATGA
>CAZIYK010000160.1:0-4814 GCA_964543445.1 uncultured Flavobacteriales bacterium | reverse complement strand
TCAAGAGTAGATTTAAACGACTCTACCAATTGAGTAGGCAACTTGCGAATAAATCCAACCGTATCGGTAAGTAGAAATGGTAAATTATCTATAACAACTTTTCGTACTGTAGTGTCGAGAGTAGCAAACAATTTGTTTTCTGCAAAAACCTCCGACTTACTCAACACATTCATCAAAGTAGATTTTCCAACGTTAGTATAACCTACAAGAGCAACCCTAACCATTTTACCACGGTTTTTACGTTGCACAGCCATTTGCTTGTCTATGGTAGTAAGTTTCTTCTTCAGCAAAGAAATTCTATCTCTAATAATACGTCTATCTGTTTCAATCTCTGTTTCTCCAGGACCTTTCATACCTATACCTCCTTTTTGTTTCTGAAGGTGAGTCCACATTTTTGTTAAACGTGGCAATAGGTATTGATACTGAGCCAATTCAACTTGTGTTCTTGCATACGATGTTTGAGCACGCTGAGCAAAAATATCTAGAATCAGGTTAGTTCTATCTAAGATTTTTACCTCAATTACTCTTTCAATATTTCGTAACTGTGCAGGCGAAAGCTCATCGTCGAAAATGGCAATATCCAAATTATTCTCTTCTATAATTTGCCTTAATTCTTCAATCTTTCCTGCTCCTATAAATGTTTTAGGATTAGGAACATCTAGCTTCTGCACCAATCTTCCATGTACTTTAGCTCCAGCAGTTGTTGCCAAAAACTCTAATTCGTCTAAATATTCATTAGATTGTTCTTCGCTTTGTCTTTGTGAAATAACTCCAACTAAGACAGCCCTTTCATATCTTTTTTCGTTTAATTCAATCATAAAACATGTTTAAATCATTGAGTTGAAATTTAACAACTCTTAATTCTTTAACCGTCAATACTTATTTCATCCACTGAGTCCAAGGGATTCTAGATAAAATAAACAAAGTACCTATACTGTAATAAATAAGTACACTCTTGTACTTTACTTTTACATCATCAGCCTTTATTGCTTTTATAAATCCTATAGTTATCAATATAGCTCCAATTATCATCATAAGAGGATGCTCTACGGCAAAAAGTCGCAAAAGCGAATTTTTCATAGCTAATCCAAAATCGTGCATTGCAGAGACAGTATATACCGATTTAGTATAAGACATAATTCCTAGCAATACTTGTATCTGAACTGAGATCAATGCATAAAGTGCAAATTTCCTATGCATTATAACTAGATTTCTATCTGATTTTAATCCGATTATCGAACTTACAATTGCTAAGACTATTAATATTAAGGTTGTCACCCCCCAATTTGAGTGTAATGATATTGTATCCATATAATTAATTATTCTTCTTTTGTTTTAATCTTTTTCTTTTAGCCAACGATGTCATAAATATAGCAATTGGTCCTGTAATCAATGCCAAAAGTGTTTGAGTAGTATGTACTATAACTGCAAAACTCAAGCCTACCTCTTTAGGAATACCCAACAGAAACAATCCTAACATCACTGCTCCATGATAAGCTCCCATTCCACCAGGTACAGGTGCAACCATTCCTAATGAGCCCACTGCCATAATAAAAATACCATCGGAAATAGTAAGGTTGCTAGTTTCTGGCAAAGCAAAGAAAACTACGTAAACCATTAGGTAATACATCAACCAAATAAATAGAGAATGTGCCACAAACATCCATTTATTCTTCATGTGTTTTACCGTAGCAATACCTTCTTTTATACCTACAAGGAAAGATCTAATTTTATCGTAAATAGTGGTTTCTTTTATTCTGTTTCTAAGCAAATATGCAACCACAAACAATACTAACATTGTAGCTCCAAAATATACCATCAACTCAAAACTACCGCCGCTTTCGCCACCCTTTTTCTCGCTAAGTGCTGATTGAAAGAAATTGAGTAAATCTTCGTATCTAAGTACTACAGTTACCACCATCAAAATTAAAAGAAGCATCATATCGATGATTCTTTCTATAACTATGGTACCCAACAATTTGTCAACAGGAATATCTTCTGACTGATTTAATGATGTAGCTCTTGCTACCTCTCCTGCCCTAGGCAAAGCTAAATTTGTAAAATATGTAATGGCTACAGAATTTATTGCATTTACTGCCTTTGGTTTATATCCCATTGGTTCTAATAACTGCAACCACCTCAACCCTCTAGAAACATAAGCAGCATACCCCATCAGAAACGAAAGTAACATCCATCTGTAATCTGCCGATTTCAAATCGTTATACATCATCTCCAAATCAGCACCTTTAAAGACAAAGTAGATTAACAATATTCCTATAAAAAAGAATATCGAATATTTAATTATGCTAACTAATTTCTTATTCATACAATTAGTTTTGTAGTGAGTTTTAGACTATAAATGTCTTACAAATTTAGGCTATAAACAAACGAACAGGAAAAATCATGTATTACAGTGATTTTTCCTGTTTGTAAAAGTTATTATTTTTATAGTTTATTTACAGACTATTATCTTCTTCATTTGGAAATACAAGCCATGGTTTAAATTTCTTAGCTTCCTCGAACTCCATACTTGCATAAGAAATAATTATAACGATGTCTCCTTTAGATACTAATCTAGCAGCAGGTCCGTTCAGATTAATTTCGCCACTTCCTCTTTCTCCTCTGATAGTATAAGTAACTAATCTTGCTCCATTGTTAATATTAACGATGTGAACTTTCTCACCTTCAATAATATTTGCAGCATCCATCAAATCTTCATCAATAGTAATACTACCGATGTAATTTAAATCTGCTCCCGTAACCTTAACTCTGTGAATTTTAGATTTTACAACCTCAACATTCATCTTAAATAATTTTAATACGTAATCAATTTCCAATAAAAACTAAATCACGTTTTATTAACTTAGCTCAATTGGTTTGCAAAAGTAATTAAAATAGTCTAATGTTATCTATTAATCTGATATTATCCGCAAAAACAGCTACAAACGCCCTATAATTGTTACCTGATTGAAATTCAACAACTTCCGATAAATCTTTTTCATTGCGAATTTCAAAATATTCTAGCTCTAGTAATGGATTGTTTTTGAAAGATTCTACTACAAAATCTGTTACTTCTTGTGGAGTTTTATCTTTTGACAAACTAGATGCTTCTGTTAATGTCTTATGTATAAATGGTGCTTCTTTTCTATATTCTTCCTTCAATCTTACATTCCTTGAGCTCATTGCCAAACCATCTTCTTCTCTTACAATCGGACAAGGAACTATATTTATAGGTAATTGTTTCTGAGCAACCATACTCTTTATTATCTGCAATTGCTGAAAATCTTTCTCTCCAAAATATGCATTAGTTGGCTGTACAATATCGAAAAGTAATTTTACTATTGTTGCAACTCCATCAAAATGACCTTTGCGGTGTTCTCCTTCCATTACCTTATCAAGATTGCCAAAATCATATTTCTCAGCTACAACATTATCACCATAAATTCCGTCTGTTGTAGGCAGAAAAACCGCATCAACACCAGCTTTTTCAAGCAATTTAACATCCTCTTCTACCGTAGAAGGATATTTTATCAAATCCTCAGGATTATCAAATTGAGTTGGATTAACAAAAATACTCACCACAGTAATATCGTTATTCTGAATAGATTTATCCACCAAAGATTTATGACCATCGTGCAAAGCACCCATTGTAGGAACAAAACCTATAGTTTTATTTGCAGCTTTTTCATCAGCTACAAAACCACTAATATCCTCTTTTATTTTGAAAATACGCATGTTACATTTTATTAATTTAGGTAAAAAACGTGCAAAGCTAACATTAAAACTAAAATAAATAAGATACTTTTCGTACTTTTGCAAACTGAAAAACATGAATTAATTTCATTTATCACATGAAAAAGAGAAGAATATTATACGTATCATCGGAAGTGGTACCGTATCTACCTGAAAACCAAATATCTACTATGTCTTTGGAGATGCCAAAGAAGATGAATGAATTGAAAAATGAAGTAAGGATTTTCATGCCTCGTTTTGGAGCAATCAATGAGAGAAGACACCAACTACACGAAGTTATACGTTTATCTGGTATGAATTTAGTAGTTAACGATATGGATCAGCCTTTGATTATTAAAGTTGCTTCTATTCCAAAAGAAAGATTACAAGTATATTTTATAGATAACGAAGAATACTTCAAAAGAAAAGCAGTTGTTGCTGATGATAAAGGAAAACTTTTTGAAGACAATGACGAAAGAGCTATTTTCTACGCTAAAGGTGTTCTAGAAACTGTTAAGAAACTAAACTGGACTCCAGATATCATTCACGTTAGCGGATGGATGGCTAGTTTACTTCCTATGTATGTAAAAACAATATACAGCGACGACCCTACTTTTGCAGAAACAAAAGTTGTTACATCTGTTTTCAATTTTGGTTTTACAGCTGAGCTTAACAATAAAATGATTGATAAAATTAAGTTCGATGGAATAACTGACGAAAAGTTAGACTTGATTAAATCTCCTACTTTAGACAACCTAACAAAACTTGCTGTTAGCTATTCTGATGGAGTTGTAATGGGAAGCGACATAGTTGCAGAAGAAATAACTGAACACGTAGAAAATGCAGGAATACCTGTTTTACCTTTCCACGATGTAGATGTTTTTGCTGAAGCATACAATAATTTCTATCATACTGAAGTTTTAGGAGAAGACTAAAAGTAAGTTTAGGAATCATAAAACAACAATTTATTATACATTTGTTGTTTAATAAATTATTTCAACAAGAATGAATTCATTTTCAATATCAAAAGTAGCCAGAAAACTGGCTATTTTTTCTATAATGCTACTTGTATTAGGTAGTTG
>CAZIYK010000159.1:0-4817 GCA_964543445.1 uncultured Flavobacteriales bacterium | reverse complement strand
GATAGTAAATTCAATAACAAGGACATCAAGTTTGGTGTAGGAATGCACGACAGTTCCGCAGCATTAGTACCTTACTTACTTGCCGAAAAGGACGAATTTATTCTTATTTCTACAGGTACTTGGGGTATTGTTATGAATCCTTTTAATTCTGAAACACTTACAATAGATGAGTTGAAAAACGATTGTTTATGCTTTATGAGTTATAAACAAGATCAGGTTAAATCATCATTGTTCTTATTTGGACTACCACACGAAGCAAACTCAAAAGTTTTGACAGATTATTTCAATCTACCTCAAAATTCGTTTGTTAATGTGAAGTTAGATAAAGCTCTTCTTAAAGAATTGCAAGAGAAGAATAAAGGTGAAAGAGTTTATTTCAGAAATGGGCTTCCAAAGGATAGCTTAGATGAAACTGTTGATCCTTCGCAATTCAAAAGTTACGAAGAAGCATATCATCAATTAATCATCGATTTAACAGATGTTAATATCAAATATGTTGAAAGTGTAACGCCAAAAAAGGATAATGCTAAAAAGATATTTGTAACAGGTGGTTTTGCTAAAAATGAAATTTATCTACACTTATTAGCAAATCATTTCAGCGATAAAGAATTATATATTTCTGAAATAGATAATGCAAGTGCTTTGGGCTGTGCTGCAGTTATTTGGGGTAGCTTAAATGATAATAAAGAGCCAAAGCTTAATCTTGGACTAAAATTAATTGAAAAATAAAACATGAATGGAACTCGTTTTACAACTTGTAAGAGGGTTCCATTTTTTATTAAAAAAACATATAATGAAACAAGTAGATTTAAATACAATGCATCCAAAAGAGTTAGTTTCGCTAATTCTTAGTAAAGTTTACAAAGCTGGATATACAACTACATCAGGAGGAAATATTTCTATAAGAGATGAACAAAACGATGTTTACATGACACCTACTGCTGTAGATAAGGGGTCGATAACTGAAAAAGATATTTCTTGTGTAAAAGCTGACGGTACAGTAGAGGGAATTCATAAACCATCGTCAGAATATCCTTTCCACTTAGGTATTTATCGCGAAAGAGAAGATATTAATGCAATTATCCATGTACACTCACCTGCTTTAGTTGCTTTCAGTATTGTAGCAAGCAGACCAGATACAAAACTTGCACCTTGGGCTTACCAAATTTGTGAGGAGATGGGAATTGTTAGTAGCGAAGTGCCAGGATCTCAAGAATTAGGTGATGCAATTTCTTCTGAATTTGCAAAGGGATACAATGGAGCAATAATGCTAAATCACGGAGTTGTTGTAGGAGGTAAGGATATGCTTGAAGCTTACAATCGTTTCGAAACTTTAGAATTGTTGGCACAGACAATTATATTTTCTGCTGAATTAGGAGAAACTAAATCTTTAACTGATGATCAACTTAAAGAGTATGTAGAGAAAACTTCTATTGATTACGCTGTAAATACAGATGTTAAATATTCTTCTAAAGAGAAAACAATTCGTAAAGAAATTGTTTCATTTATGGATAGAGCAAATAGTCAGAAACTAATTTTTTCTAATGTTGGAGCTATTTCTGTAAGACTTGAAGGTAACAATTTTGTAACAACTCCAGAAAATAAAAACCGTTGGAATCTTGACGAAAGTGAACTTGTACAAGTAGTTGATGGTAAGATTGAAGAAGGAAAAGTAACTAACATTTACACTGCAATAGATCAACAGATTTTCGAACAAAACCCTGATGTTAATGCTATTGTTCATTCTGCATCGCCAAATCTTATGGCATTTTCATTGGTACACAAAAAATTAGATGTTAGAACTATTCCTGAAAGTTGGATTTTCCTTCAAGATGTAGTGGAGATTCCTTTTGGAGAGCAGTATGCTGATAACAATAAGATTGCCGAAATACTAACTATTGGTAGTCCGTTGGCTATAATTGATAATGATTCTGCAGTAGCTGTAGGAAAAGATTTAACTCTTGCCTTCGATAGATTAGAAATTGGAGAATTCAGTGCAAAATCATTGATTATGGGAAGTAAAATAGGAACTTTCAAACCAATGACAGATGAGGAAGTTGAAGCATTAAGACTTGCTTACTTGGCATAGCCACCATCTTTTTTTAGAAGAAATAAACTATACGAACATAAACTAAAAGAACATAAAATGAATAACAGACTTATAGGTAGATTACCAAAAGTAGGGATAAGACCAACAATAGACGGTAGAGAAAGAGGAGTTAGAGAATCTTTAGAAGAACAAACAATGGCAATGGCAAAAGCTGCTGCTAAGTTGATAGAAGAAAACTTAACTCTACCTGGAGGACAAAAAGTGGAATGTGTAATTGCTGATACTACAATTGGTGGTGTTGCAGAAGCTGCAATGTGTGCTGATAAATTTCAACGCGAAGGTGTTGAGGTTTCGTTAACAGTTACTCCTGCTTGGTGTTACGGCTCAGAGGTAATGGATACACATCCAACTATGCCAAAAGCTGTTTGGGGATTCAATGGAACAGAGCGCCCTGGAGCAGTATATCTTGCTGCTGCATTGGCTGGATATTCTCAAAAAGGACTTCCTGCTTTCGGAATATATGGTCACGAAGTACAGGATGCTACAGACACTGATATTCACGAAGATGTAAAAACTAAAATTTTGCGTTTTACAAAAGCTGCATTGGCTGCTGCTATGATGAAAGGTAAGTCATATCTTTCTTTAGGTTACTCTTCTATGGGTATTGCAGGGTCTATGGTTGATGCACAGTTTTTCCAAGATTACCTTGGAATGAGAACTGAATTTGTAGATCAGGTTGAGGTTATCAGAAGAATTGAAGAAGGAATTTACGACCACGATGAGTTTGCTAAAGCTCTTGAGTGGACAAAAAATAACTGTAAAGAAGGAGAAGATAGAAATAGCGAAGGCAATAAGCTTGATGATGAGCGTAGAGCTTATGAATGGGAAACAGTTGTAAAAATGACTCTAATTATTAGAGATATTATGATTGGAAATCCTAAGCTTAAAGAAATGGGATTTGGCGAAGAATCTCACGGACGTAACGCTATTGTAGCAGGTTTCCAAGGTCAGCGTCAATGGACAGACCACATGCCAAATGCTGATTTTTCTGAAGCTATACTTAACTCTTCTTTCGATTGGAATGGAATTAGAGAAGCCTTTGTTGTAGCAACAGAAAACGATAGTTTGAATGGTGTTTCTATGCTATTCGGTCATTTGTTGAGTAATACTTCTCAGATTTTCTCTGATGTAAGAACTTATTGGAGTCCTGATTCTGTAAAAAGAGTTACAGGTAAAGAGTTGGAAGGTAAAGCTGCAAACGGAATTATTCACCTTATAAATTCGGGTTCTACAACTCTTGATGCAACTGCTCAGCAACGAAATGAGAATGGAGAGCCTGCAATGAAACCTTTCTGGGAAATTAAAGAAGAAGAGGCAAAAGCTTGTTTAGATAATACAGATTGGCCACCAGCAGTAAAAGAGTATTTCCGTGGAGGAGGTTTCTCTTCTCGTTTCAAAACTGCAGGAGAAATGCCTGTTACTATGAGTAGAATTAACTTAGTAAAAGGTTTAGGACCTGTTCTACAAATTGCCGAAGGTTATACTGTAGAGATAGATTCTGAAATTCACAATATATTAGACGAGAGAACAAATCCAACTTGGCCAACAACTTGGTTTGCTCCAAAACTTACTGGCGAAGGAGCTTTTAAAGATGTTTACTCTGTAATGCAAAATTGGGGAGCAAACCACGGAGCAATAAGTTACGGACATATTGGTGCTGACTTAATTACTCTTGCATCTATTTTAAGAATTCCTGTGAATATGCACAATGTAGATGAGGGAGATATCTTCCGTCCATCAGCATGGGCTTCATTCGGTACAGATAAGGAAGGATCAGATTATAGAGCTTGCGAGGCTTACGGTCCACTTTATGGATTCAAAAAATAATTTTTAAATTCACTAATGGCTGTCGGGAATACAAATGTTTTACGACAGCCATTTTTTTAATATCTGATTGATCAATGGCAACTAAACTAGATCAAGAAAAAGTTATAGGACAGGGGTTTCTTCTCCCGTTTATATTAATTACAAGTTTGTTTTTTTTATGGGGGATAGCCAATGATATGACAAATCCCATGGTGTCTGCTTTTAAGAAAGTAATGCCAGAATTATCAAATGCACAGGCTGCATTAGTTCAAATGGCGTTTTATGGAGGTTATGCAACTATGGCAATTCCTGCAGCTTTGTTCATAAGAAAATATTCTTATAAATCGGGGATATTGGTAGGATTGGCACTGTATGCTACAGGAGCACTGCTTTTTTATCCTGCTGCTAAATACGAGGAGTATTCTTTTTTCTTAGCATCTCTTTATATTCTAACTTTTGGACTAGCATTTCTTGAAACTACATCTAACCCATTTATATTATCTATGGGCGATCCTGCAACTTCTACTCAAAGATTGAACCTTGCTCAAACTTTCAATCCTCTTGGATCGTTGATGGGGATGCTTACAGCTCAAATATTTATTATAGGAGCTCTAAAATCATCTACATATACACCTGCAGAATACGATATGTTATCCGCAGCAGAACAAGCGAGCATTAGAACACACGATTTAGACTTGATTAGTGATCCATATATAGCGTTAGGGGTACTTGTATTAGTGATGCTTGTTTTAATTGCATTTCTGAAAGTCCCAGAAACAACAAAAGAAAGTCCAATTTCGTTGGGATCTACATTTAAGAAACTATTTAAAAATAAGAGTTATAGAGAAGGGGTGATTGCTCAAGTTTTTTATGTAGCAGCTCAAATTATGTTATGGACTTT
>CAZIYK010000158.1:0-4820 GCA_964543445.1 uncultured Flavobacteriales bacterium | reverse complement strand
TCTAAATTAAATCCTGGCGATAGAATATTAATAAGAAACGAGGAGCTAATCCCCGCCGATTGCATACTTATAAAGGGAGACGCAATGATAGATAATTCTTTTGTAACAGGAGAATCTAAGTTGGTAGCTAAGAAAGTAGGTGATAAAATTTTTGCAGGTGGAAAACAAATAGGAGAGGGGATAGAGTTAGATGTAGTTAAAACTGTATCGCAAAGTTATCTTACACAATTATGGAATCACGATGTGTTTAGTAAGGAAAATAAACACAATTTCAAATCACTTACCGATAGAGTTTCAAAATATTTCACTTTCTTTATTTTGGCATTAGCTTTCGCTGCAGGTGGATATTGGTATTATACCGATCATATTGTTATTGCAATTAATGTGTTTACGGCTGTGCTAATTGTTGCTTGTCCTTGTGCACTTGCACTTTCGGCACCTTTTACTATGGGTAATGTTTTACGAATATTAGGGAAGAATAGATTCTACATAAAAAATGCTGAAACATTGGAAGAGATGGCTACAATAACTCATGTAGTTTTCGATAAAACAGGAACGATTACTCAGAACGATAAATCGAAAGTGAGTTTTGTTGGCGATGAATTGAATGATGAAGAAAAAAGAAATCTGAAAGCTATTTTACGTCAATCAAATCATCCGTTGAGTAGAACTTTGTACGATAGTATTTTTGCTTTAGGAAGTGTAGAAACTTCGTCTTTCGAAGAAATAGCAGGAAAAGGTATAATTGCTGTTGTAGATGGCGATGAGTATAAAGTTGGTTCTGCGAGTTTAGTAGGATATAATTCGGAAGAAGAGGTAAATCAGACTAGAGTTTATGTAAAAATAAATTCTGAGATAAAGGGATATTATTTGTTTGAGAATATCTACAGAAGTAGTTTGAGTGAAGTTTTTAAAGCTTTCGGAAATGCTAAAATCAGTATTTTATCGGGTGATAATGCTGGAGAAGAAGAAAATTTAAGAAAATTAACTCCCAAAGGAACTAACCTTGTGTTTAATCAGAAGCCAGAAGGGAAATTAGAATATATTAAGAAACTACAACAGAATAACGAAAAAGTTATGATGGTTGGCGACGGACTAAACGATGCGGGTGCTCTTATGCAAAGTAACGTGGGAGTTACGGTTTCTGAGAATATAAACTCATTTTCGCCAGCTTGTGATGCTATACTCGATGCTGAGGTTTTCGATAGTTTCCCAACTTTCATAAAATTGGCAAACCAATCTCGCAAGGTTGTACTTTGGAGTTTTGCGATGTCGCTATTATACAATACCATTGGATTGTATTTTGCGGTAAGTGGTTTGCTTTCGCCAATAGTAGCAGCTATTCTTATGCCAATTAGCTCAATTTCAGTTGTGCTATTTGTAACTCTAGCAACCAATATTTTGGCAAAGCGAAATGGGTTGAGTTAACACAGTATCCAACTAATATTAATATAAACAAAAGGCCATCCAATTATCAAATTGAATGGCCTATGTTATTTAATTAAGATTTATCTTATCTATTTCTAGTATCAGAATAGAAGTCGTGATATAGTTGAAGTAAACTCCAAGTAGCTTCGATTAAATCTTTTGTTTCAAGTAAAATACTGAAATAAAGCATACTGTTTTTAGGAGAAGACTCTTCTGTTTTAATTCTTGTAATTTGCTTTTCTACAAGTTTTGCAACATCATTTTGGATATATTTTCTATCGCTTATAAGCTTACTGATGTTAGCAAATGATTGGTTAGCAAAAGTTTTCTTAATATCCTTAAACATTACATCTAGCTCCAAATCAACTCTTCTTAAATCTTCAATCTGATTTGGTTTAAGAGCTTTGTGTTGGTTATCAACATGATCAAAACTAGACTTAGTTATGTAAGCAATAGATTGAGTAATATCATGAAGATAATCAAGAGTCATGATATAGAATTTAGAAGACTCAACACTAGACTCATCCATAGACTTAATGAAATAGAATACGTTAGCCTTAAGTCCTTCCATCTCTTCTTTAAGAGCTTTGTTTGCCTTCTTAGCTTTCTTAAGTGCTTTTCTATCCTCTGTAGTCAATCCCGCAATTGTTGCAGTATATAGGGCATTAGTATTTTTAAGGATACTTGAAATATTATCAGAACTCTCTTCTATTATTTCATTAATATCTATTCTATCTTGATGTCTAAGTTTACTCTCAGATACTGTTTCTTTCATTTTCTGAGCGTGAAGAATGTAACTACGAGTAATCAATACAATTGCAACAACTAATAGTACTCCAATCACTGCGAAATCACCATGTTTTATAAAAGTACCACCGTAGTTAATTAGGAATACCATAATCGCAGCCGATGTAAATGCAGATGCTGCTGTTGAGAACCAACCCAATATTACACTTATTACACCAGATACACGGTAAACAGCACTCTCTCTGTCCCAAGCTCTATCTGCTAAAGACGATCCCATTGCAACCATAAAAGTTACGTATGTAGTAGAAAGTGGCAATTTATAAGATGTACCTACAGATATAAGAATACTCGCTACAACTAAGTTTACCGATGCTCTTACTAGGTCGAACATTGGAGGAGTATAAGATTTATCTCTAGGTAATTCTATAGTTTTATTATCAAAACGAGCATCAATACTAGCGCTTACGTTCTCTGGTATAACACTATCAAATCTCTTACTAAATTTTACAGTTGATCTAACAATAGCTTTAGCTAAGAAATTCGGTTCGAAACGCTCAGTTCCTTCTCCTTGACGCGATAGGTTTAGTTCTGTTTCAGATACATTTTTAGCTTTTTTAGAGAACCAAAGTGTAAGTACCATAATAACACCTGCTCCTAATAAATACCATGTGTTTACTGCTGTTTTTTCATTGGCAAGAATATCCATCATAATAGATGTGTCATGTCCATGAGCTAGGTATATCTCGTAAGATTTTAATCCTGCCATTGGAACACCAATGAAGTTTACAAGGTCGTTTCCAGCAAATGCCAATGCTATACCAAAAGTACCTACTGCAATAATAAACTTAAGGATGTTTATTTTTAGATATTTATCAAAGATATAGTTTACAATTAACCAAAATACGAAAGCTCCCGAAAGGATATATAGAGAATGTGCAAGTATCCACTGTATTGGCTCAGTATTGTAATATGGAGTACCTTTTAATCCTTTTAGAATAATAAAATAAGTAATTGCTGTAAGCGAAAATGCTCCGAAAAATATACCTACAGATTTTATTTTCTTTTCAAATTGGAAAGTAAATAGGAATCTAGAAATCCACATAACTAGTGCTCCCACAGAGAAAGCGACTAACACCGAGAGTAGAATACCCGATATAATTTGCAATGCTTTGGCCGTATTTATGTAATCTACTAGCATATGACCATCACCATGACCAATCTTCCAAAGAGCCATAGATACTGATGCTCCAAGCAATTCGAATACAATAGATACAGTTGTAGATGTTGGTAGCCCTAATGAGTTAAATACATCCAACAATATAATGTCAGATATCATTACCGCCATAAAAATTATCATGACTTCGGCAAAAGTAAACATCGAGGGGTCCATAATTCCCTTCCTAGCTACTTCCATCATTCCCGATGAGAATGTTGCCCCGATAGCAATACCAAGACTGGCAACTATCATTATTGTTTTCATTGAAAACGCCTTAGATCCAATTGATGAATTAAGGAAGTTGATAGCATCGTTACTCACTCCCACTATCAAGTCTGTTACTGCTAACGCAAATAATGCGACTACTAAAATGATGTAAAAATCTTGCATTTTATACTTTATTTTATTTTTGCCAAAAGTGACCTAAGACTTTAACTTTATAGTTAGTTGTATGTTAAGTTATCGTTAAGTAATTCGATTTTTTTAGAAAAAGTCAGATGGATTTATCGTTCAACTAATATAATTAAAAAATATAATTTATTGATTCTTAGTTTGTAATAAAAAAAGCCCTCACTTTTCAGTGAAGACTTCTAGTTATTGTCTTGTAGGAATCATTAGAAACTAACGACTCATTTTTGTATATTATGCCATGTTGTGATAAACATTCTGAACATCATCATCTTCTTCAAGCTTCTCTAACAATTTATCAACATCTGCTTCTTCTTCTTCTGTAAGTTTTTTTACATCCATAGGCACACGTTCAAAATCAGAAGAAATAATTTCGTGACCTAATTCTTCTAATGCAGAGTGAATTGCTCCAAAATCAGTGAAATTACCATAGATAATTACTTCATCTCCATCAACACCAACTTCTTCAGCTCCAGATTCAATCAATTCTAATTCTAACTCTTCAGGATCTAAACCTTCCTTGTTAGCAATTTTGAAAACACATTTGTGCTCAAACATAAACTCAACAGAACCAGAAGTTCCAAGAGTTCCTCCAGTTTTATTGAAATAACTACGAACATTTGCTACAGTTCTCATGTGATTATCAGTAGCTGTTTCTACCAATACAGCAATACCATGTGGAGCATATCCTTCGTAAATAATTGTTTTATAATCTGCACCTCCTTTTTCGGTAGCTTTCTTTATTGCACGAGTAATGTTATCCTTAGGCATGTTTGCAGCCTTAGAGTTTTGGATAAGCATTTTCAATCGCAAATTGTGGTCTGGGTCGTCTCCACCATCCTTAACTGCCATAGTAATATCACGCGACAAACGTGTGAAAATCTTCGACATTGCCGACCATCTTTTCATCTTACGACCTTTCCTAAGTTCAAAAGCTCTACCCATAATTTATATGTTTTATTTTCCTAAATCGTGTTAAATCAAGGTGCGAAATTACAAATAATCGTAAGGTGTGCAAAAT
>CAZIYK010000157.1:0-4855 GCA_964543445.1 uncultured Flavobacteriales bacterium | reverse complement strand
CTGAATCAATGGCTATGATTATTCATTCACAAAGCTCTATTCATAACCATGGTAAGAAGTACGATTTAAATAATATTACTCGTACGTGTATAGAATCAATAACTTCTGTATTGGGAGGTACACAATCGCTAAATACAAATAAAAAGTTTGCCTTACCAACAGATTTTTCATCGCGAATAACTCGTAATACACAGACTTTCATTCAAGAAGAAACTAATATCACTAAAGCGGTTGACCCTTGGGCAGGTTCATATTATGTTGAGTATCTTACACAAGAAATTGCAAAGAAAGCTTGGAAAATTATCGAAGAAATTGATGAGTTGGGCGGAATAGTTAAGGCTATAGAAACTGGAATTGCAAAGCAACTAATAGAAGAAAAGTCATCTCAAAAAGACGACAGTTTAGATTCTGAAAAAGAATTAAATCTAAGAAATCAAAATATAGACAATACTAAGATTAGAAATTCTCAAATAGAAAGATTAACTAAACTTAAAGCTGATAGGAATTCTGATATCGTTAAAACCAAACTAAATACTCTCTCGAAATGTGCTGAAACAGGAGAAGGAAACCTACTAGAGTTGGCTATTGATGCTGCTGAAAACTTTGCAACTTTAGGTGAAATTTCTAGAGCGTTAGAAAAACATTTTGGTAGATATTAATTCTCTTATTGAATTAGAGTAGTAAAAAACAATCTTTCATTTTATATTTTCACTTAATCACTATACACCTTTCTCTTTTTAGTATATTTGAGTTATAATAAATTATAATTTCAGATGAAAAACAAAATCTTAGAAGCTGTATTTGTATTATCAGGAATAGCATTAGTACTATATTTTCTTTTCGAAATAAAACAAATCTTAGTTTACTTAATTATATCTATAATAGTAACTATTATAGGTCAACCTATTGTAAACACTTTAAACAAGATAAGCATAAAAGGCCATAAAATGCCACATTCTATAAGTGCAGTTATTGCCGTTCTTATATTCATTATGTTTATTAGTTTACTTGCTATATCGTTAATTCCTTTAATAAATGAACAAGCAAACAGTTTGTCTCTATTAAGCATAGAAAAGATAGAAACAAACCTTATACATGGCATGTCTCACCTAAATGATTGGTTAGTAAATTTTGGTTTTTCTAAAATACAACTAGATGCTGATAGGATTAAAGAAATGATTGATTTTTCGTTTATCCCTAATTTTCTAAACTCGATTATTGGTACAATGGGAGGTTTAACAATTGGAGCACTAACAGTTTCATTTATTACATTCTTCTTTTTCAAAGACAATGAATTAATAAAAAATTCTATACTATCATTATTTCCTGATAAGGTATCTGTTAAATTATCAAAACTTTTGAGCGATGTAAAACTCTCTCTTTCTAGGTATTTATTAGGTTTAATGATACAAATAACCATTCTATTTTTGCTATACACCCTTGTATTGTACATAGCTGGAATAAAAAACTTCTTGATTATTGCAATGCTTGGAGCTTTACTAAACCTGATACCTTATGTAGGTCCGTTAATTGGTTTCTTATTGATGAATATACTTTCAATCACAGGTAATATTACCGAGGATTTTCAAACTGTAATTTTACCAATGATTACAAAAATCTCTATTGGATATGTAATTATTCAACTTATTGATAACTTCTTTAATCAACCAATAATTTTTTCAAAAACAGCTAATGCTCATCCATTAGAAATCTTTTTAGTGATACTTATTGCTGGTAATCTTTTCGGAATTATAGGAATGGTTGTTGCTGTACCGTCGTACACAATTCTAAGAATAACATTGAAAGAATTGTTTAGTCAATTTCAGATAGTAAAATCTTTGACCAAAAACCTATAATTTCGATTCATCACACATCAACACAAATGCAGAAGAACATCCTACGAAAAGAAGTACAAGATTTTATAAATGTCAATTTAAATACCGACATAAGTAAACTTCTATTTAAGGGTTCTCCGTTTGCCGATGTTGACATTAAAGAATTGGTAAATCAAATTGAAGCCAAAAAGAAATCGAAAATTAAACTTGCCACTTGGTTCGGAAAAGAAGAAATCATTTTCCCTCCAAAATTGTCAATAGAACAAACATCATCTGAAAAGACTGCTGAATTTAAAGCATCTCTTTTCAAAGGTAAAAAAGCAATTGATTTAACTGGAGGATTTGGAGTAGATACGTTTTACTTTTCTAATAATTTTGAAGATTTCACACATTGCGAATACAACTCTGAATTATCTGAAATTGTAAAGCACAACTTCACTATTTTAAACAAAACCAATGTAGACTTTGTTAGCGGAGATGGTTTAGAATTTCTAAAGAATACAAAAGATAAATTTGATTTGATTTATCTTGATCCAGCTCGTAGGTCAGAGGTAAAAGGCAAAGTTTTTATGCTTGCTGATACTCAGCCAAATCCCGTTGAAAATCTAGATTTATTGTTTTCCAAATCAGATAATATTCTAATTAAAGTTTCTCCACTACTCGACCTAAAAAACACTTTAAGAGAACTGACTAACGTTAAAAACATATATATAGTTAGTCTCAACGATGAGGTGAAAGAATTACTATTTCATCTAGAAAAAGGTTTTGAAGCTGATACAAACATCGAGTGTGTAGATTTGTATTATTCTAAAGAGAAAGCACAAAACAGTTTTACTACTGATGATAAAAATTTCAATGTAAAATATTCTAATCCTAGAAAATATATTTACGAACCATCTGCAACGGTAATGAAGGCAGGAGCTTTCAATCAAGTTTCAGATAAATATAGCCTTTACAAAATTGCTCCTAACTCACATATTTACACTTCTGATGAATTAATAAAAAACTTTCAAGGAAGGGTATTTGAAGTGACCAATATATCTAAACCTAACAAAAAAGAAATAAAGAAAATACTTCCAAATCTTAAAGCAAATATTACAACTCGCAACTTCCCAATGAAGGTAGTTGACATCAGAAAAAAGTATAAATTGAAAGATGGCGGAGATAATTATCTATTTTTCACTACTGACAAATCCAATCAAACAATGATAATTTTCAGTCGAAAAATATCATAATTCTCCTAGCTTTTCTGTAGATAATATCTATTTTAGAGGCCTAAATTTATCATAAATAACACAACAATGATTACTACAAATAACGACCAAGTTACATTTTTAGAAATAGATACTGATGGTATAGAAATCCCTCTTTTTGAAGCTGGTGTATCTGCTGGATTTCCTATGGCTGTACATTCTTTTACTGATAGTAAAATAAATTTATCTAAAGAACTTATAAAGAATAGCAAAACTACTTTTGCCGTTAGAGTTAATGGTCAATCAATGGTTGATGCAGGTATCGAAGATCAAGACTTATTAATTGTTGATAAGGCTGTTGAGGTAAGAGATAGACAGATTGTTTTGGCAGTAATAAATGGAGAGTTTACCGTAAAAAGACTAATTCACGATGGAAACGACTTATACCTTCAAGCCGAAAACGTAAGTTATGCTCCAATAAAAATCAATGAAAATATGGATTTCCGTATTTGGGGAGTTGTATTGGGGGTAATAAAAAAGATGGTATAAACTGAATATTTTCTTTCATTCAAACAAACATTCTAAGTTTAGAATTATTTTCTCAATTTAGGATGTTTGTTTTTTTTCACTTTCACAAAAATACTTTCTGCATCAGATTTCTCATGATTTGCAGGTGATGAAAAACCGTACAAAAATATTCCTAAGAACAATATTGAAGCTATAAAAATCGCCATATTTTATAAGTATTTAGTGTAACAATATTATTTTGTAACAACTGCTAGTTTTCTCTTCTTGATCTTTCCTTCTACAACATTAGGTATTATCATAGATAAAAGAATAACCATAACACCCATCCATTGAAAACTAGTAACTATTTCTCCCAAAACTATACTTGAAGCTAAAACAGCTACGGGTAACTCTGTCGCACTAATTATAGAACTTATACCTACTCCAACTTTAGGTATTCCTACTGCAAACAAGAACGGAGGAATTACAGCTCCGAAAAGTGCTAATGGAACTCCGTAATTAAGAAATCCTTGAGAAATTGCTCCGTTAAAAATAAATACCGGAGGATAAACTATTACTGTTAATATTGAAGCACCTGTAAGCATCCAAGCTGTTTTCTTTGCTGATGAAATTTTAATAGATGTCTTTCCATTAAAAAATATAAAAAAGGCATATGAAACTGAGGCCAACAGGCCATAGATTATACCTTTAGTACTAAATCCTTCTATACCTGTAGCCAAAACTCCTGATGCCATAACCGTGCCTCCTAACAATAAAATAGCAGATACTACTTTGGTTACTGATGGAAATTGTCTTTTAGAAATTGCTTCTAACAAAACACCTATCCATGTAAACTGAAACAATAGTAGAATAGCAATAGAAGCAGGAAGCAACTGAACAGATTGATAATAAAAAATACTTGTCAATGCTACGGGAAGCCCCATTAACATCAAACTTATTGCCTCAGATTTAGTTGCTTTTACTGTAGTTTTTTTTCTTTCGATAATAAGAACAATTGCCCATAATATTAATACCCCAATAACCATCTGCCCTGATGTAGCATCTGATGCAGAAAATCCTGCAGCATAACTCAACTTGGCAATAGTTGATAAAATACCATAGCTAGCAGCTCCTAAAAAAACAAAAAAACTATACTTCATTCTTTATAAATTCTATTACATATGAATTCAAACACAAAAAACAATTATAACAAAACCGTCTTATTTCATTTAAATTACGCCACAAATGTAAGTAAACACACTATTCTTAACGTATTTTAATGACAAGTCGCAAGTAAAAACTTCATACACTGAATATTCT
>CAZIYK010000156.1:0-4891 GCA_964543445.1 uncultured Flavobacteriales bacterium | reverse complement strand
TAAGATTTTGCCACTGCAAAGTTTGAATTCTGTCCAACTTCGGGATAACCCATTTTTGCTAACTTAGTTTTTAAGGTTTCAACATCTTGATTATCTCCTTTAAAATCTACTTTGACAATTGAGCTTTCAATATCTATAGTTACGGTACTTATTCCTTCTATTTTTAATAATCCCTTTTTTATGGTTGATGCACATCCGTTGCATTTCAAATTCTCAACCTTTATTGTTTCTGTATTCATAATATATCCCCTTTAATTTTATTTTCTCCAAACAAATATATAATGAGATACATCTATCAATGTTACATGATTTTACAAAATATTTACATAATTTCAGAGTGAAAATAATCTACAACAGCTCTATACTATAAAACAGTTTTATATATTTAGTTAATAAAATTAATGATACAGATAAATAAGATTTATATAAAACTTCGTAAATTTGATATATAAATCACAATATCTCACTTACCCATAATCAAACTATACTACCCACCCATGAAAATATTTGTATGATTTTAACATCATAAAACATATAGAAAAACAAATATGTTAATAGTAATATGATTCATACAAAATAATAACGATACAAGGTAAATAACCTAATTATAATATATAAACCAATAACAATTAAAACCAACAAAATATGAAAGCATATAGAATGTTTGAATGGAAAAAACCAGCTAAACTAGTTGACATTCCAATACCTGAGCCGGAAGCAGGACAGGTACGTATAAAAGTAGCTGGAAATGGTATTTGCCAATCAGACTTACATTTAATGCACGAATGGGATCAAAGTCCATCTCATATAAATATTGAACTACCAATGACCATAGGTCATGAAGTTGGTGGCTATGTTGACAAACTCGGACCAGGTGTAAGCGGTCTTGAAATAGGAGAACCTGTAGTTGTTACCATTGCTGGATGTGGTCATTGTCGCTATTGCGCTATGGGCATGAATCAATATTGTATGAATAAAGGGAAACAGGTAGGAATGGGACTAGACGGAGGACTAGCCGAATACACAAACGCACCAGTTGGAGCAGTTGTACCTGTTGGTTCTATGGATCCTGCCGAAGCAGCTCCTTTTACAGATGCAGGACTTAGTTCTTATCATGCCGTTAAGCGAGTTGCTCCTCTACTAACAGGAGGAACTACTGTTGCAGTAATCGGAGTGGGTGGATTAGGACATTTAGCAATACAAGAACTTAAAGCTATTACACCTGCCAAAATTATTGCCTATGATTTAAGCGAAGCTTCTCTTGAACTTGCAAAAGAAATGGGAGCAGATGTTTGTCTTAAATCTGAAGATGCAAACATGGAAAGAATGAGTGTAGAAGTAGTCCTTGATTTCGTGGGTGCAGGAGCAACATTACGCCAAGCAGCAAAAATGATTCGACCTCTCGGACATATTGTTGCAGTAGGTAGAGGTGGTGGAGTTTTCGAATTCAAGCACAACACTATGCCATACGGAGCTATGCTTAGTACAACTTTTGGTGGAAGCAAACAGGAGTTGATGGAATTAATTGGATTGGCTGAGGCGGGCTACATAAAACCTCACATCACCAAATTTAAATTAGACGAAGTTGAAAAAGCTTACGATATGTTGGCTAAAGGAGAAATCAAAGGACGTGGAGTTATAATACCATAAAGTATAACTAAACATTTTCAAAATGAAAGAGGTTCTAGAAATTACATACAAAATGTCTGTTCTGACATTTGTTATCAGCAGTATGCTATCGATGGGACTAGGCTTAACCATAAAGCAAATTATTGACCCATTAAAAGATATACGATTGGTAATAATGGCATTGGTGGCTAATTTCATTTTGATTCCGCTATTGGTTTATGGTCTGAATTTGATTATTCCCATTAGCGAAGGATTTCAAATTGGATTAATACTTCTTTCTATTGCTGCAGGTGCACCTTTTTTGCCAAAATTGGCCGATATAGCCAAAAGCAACGTGCCTTTTTCTATAGGTCTAATGCTGTTGTTGATGATAGTTACCATCTTCTATCTGCCATTAGTGTTGCCATATTTGCTCGAAGGTGCATCAGTAAGCTCATGGGATATTGCCAAGTCATTAATTATGCTAATGCTGATTCCGTTGGTAATTGCCCTATCAATTAGGGCTTATCATGAAAAAATTGCAGGGAAACTACAATTCTTTCTGATGAAGATCACCAATATAGCTTTAGTTACATTGGCAGTTTCATTAGTTGTTCTTCATACAAAAGCCATAACTGCAATGATAGGATTACCACTACTCTCAATCATCGCACTATTAGTGTTAGCTATGGCAATAGGCTACATAATGGGTGGCAGAGACAGAGAGAACAGAGTTGTAATGGCATTAGGTACAGGACAACGAAATATCTCAGCTGCTGTTTTGGTTGCTGCACAAAATTTTGAAGACCCAGAAATAATATCATTATTGGTGGCTGTAGCCATTATTGGATTATTCATTATGATTCCCTATGCAAAATGGGTAGAAAGAAAAGCCCATTAACAATTTTATACTTAACCGTAAAAAAACAACGATATGGATAATGTAATTGTAACAGGTGGCTCTGGATTATTAGGAGCAGAGATTGTTCATCGTCTTATTAAAAAGGAGAATGTAAAACCTATAGTGATGGATGTAAATCCAGATCCAAAAAGATTAGACGATGTAAAAGATCAAATCGAGTATATTAAAGGTGATGTTTCAGACCCTAAACTACTCAATGATACTTTTGCGAAATACAAACCAACAAAAATATTTCATTTAGTAACTATTCCTGGAAACGTTTGCGAAAACGATCCTGTACTTGCCACTAAAGTCAACGCCATGGGATTCATAAATCTGATGGAAGCAGCATTGAAAAATGGAATGCCTCAGGTACTTTATTCTAGTTCAGGTACAACTTTTGGCGAGGATATTGAACCTAGCATCATGCTTACCGACAAAACTTTGCAAAGACCAGCATCTTTTTATGGTATAACAAAGGTATTTAACGAAACAGCCGGAAGATGGTATCGCAAGAAACACAACCTAGATTATAGAGGCATTCGTTATCCTGCCATTTGCGGACCAGGACTTAGAGCCGAAGGTGTAGTAACCTATGTTTCTGCCATGATAGAATTGCCTGCCAAAGGCAAACCTTATGCTATTCCGGTAGGAAAAGATGTTTCGCTCTCTTTGGTTTATGTAGAAGATGCAGCAAGGGCCTTAATTAGGCTTAGCAAAGCTCCAAAAGAGGATATAAAAACTATCAATTATTTTATCAACGGAGTGCAAAACCCTCTGCCAAACACAGGAGAAATGGCAGAAACAGTTCGTAAACTGATACCTGGTGCTGACATAACTTTCGATGTAAATCCCGACTGGAACAAGTTACTTAAATCAGCATCTCATCCTGTTGTTGATACAAGTTCCGTTAAAGAATGGCATTGGAGACCAAAATACAACACGTGGGAAAAAGTAGTACGAAAATACTTAGAAGACTTAAATAAATAGAAAAACATTATGCCTTAAATCCGTAGCCATCTAGCTAGCAGATTTAAGGCTTAAAAAAATACACCTATGAAAAAAATATTCTTAATACCAGCTGCTATTTCTCTGTTTATGGTTGCGTGTACTCAACCAAGCAGTGATACAACAAAACAAACTTACACTAATCCGCTTGCAGGTAAATCGCCAGCTGGATGGGAAACACCAACTGATTTTCAAAACAGATTGCAACCAAAGCGTTTGCCGATGGTAGAAGCTGATTATTCGGGAAAACCATTACCTGCCGATCCACAGGTTCTAGCAGACAGATTAGCTATAATAAATCATGTAACTGCCTATTCTTTTTTAATTGACGAGGATAGATGGGATCAGTGGTTCGATTTATTTTCAGATGATATTTTATTTGAAACTACTGTACCTGGTTTTGGTACAATAAGAGCAAAAGGCAAAGATGCATTCCGAAAGTTCGTTGATATAAGATTTAGAGGTCCAGGAAGCGAAACAAACGCAACGGCACACCGTCATACTATGGGTAATGTTCATGTAGCATCACAAACAGATACTACCGCTCAGGTTAGAACATATCTGCTTATTTCTAATGCACACCCTGATGGCAAATTCTATGTTTTCACAAGCGGTACTTATAATGCTACTCTGAAAAAACGTAATGGAAACTGGACAATCACTCGTTGGTATATAGAAGTAGATGCAACTGCTCCAAAATCAACTATTCCAGACATTCCAGGTCTTGAATTTATTCCTGATAACCGTGAAGGAGAAAAATAGTTTTAGTAAAATATAAACGCTATGAAAAAAAATAAAATTCAAAGACGCGATTTCATCAAAGCATCTGCATTAACCATGGCAGCTACGGGTTTGTCTTCAATTATTCCAACAAAGGCGCAGGGTTCTAATGAAATTGTAAACGAAAGAAAAAATAAATTTAAAGTAATAGATTACCGTTGCAGACCACCTTTGAAACAGTTTGGCGGATTATACAAACTCCGCCTTACATATATTGCACAACGTCCTAATGTGTTAGCCAATCCAGCTACTCACGGCAAAGTACCAAAAGCAGTAAAACTATTTGGTGAAGGCAAACAAGATGATGCCTTGAGAGAATGGTGGAAAGAAATAGACGAAACTGGACTAGAGTCGGTTGTTGTGGCGGGACGTTTTATGCTAGGTCAACCCGAAATGAGTATGGGTTCTAAAGAATTGTTGAAGTTCGAACAAAAATATCCTGGCAAATTTTACGGTATAGCTCCAATCAACATAGATCAACCTATTCAGAAATCAGTTGAAGAGCTAGAAAACGACCTTGCTGCTGGAATAAGAGGAACAACTATTGAACCTGGATACCGTACAATAGGAGGACCTACAACTATGGATGATATT
>CAZIYK010000155.1:0-4911 GCA_964543445.1 uncultured Flavobacteriales bacterium | reverse complement strand
TCGAAATATTCTAAATTTAATTGTTTCTCTCTCGGTTTCTTTCCTAATACATTCTTAGGTGGATTATCTGCCAAACGTTTTATTTTTTTCTTGTACAAATGTTTCACTACCGATTGTTTGTACATATATGAATGCTTATCAGAGAAAGCATGCTGGTCTAATTCCGAATAATAAAAACACGCTTTCTCTAGCATTAATAAATCCTGATATTTTAGCTTAAGTTGAATCATAATTATATGGTGAGAAGTAAAAGTAATGAATACTACAAAAAATACCTTTTAAGAATAGCTCTTTTTGTAAGTCAAAATATATACTTTTGAATTCTGAAAATTAATACATTAGATGGAATACCCCTATTATATTATTGGTGCAATCTCGTTTATTGCTTCGTTTGTGTTTTCTCTTGGAGGTGTAGGTACAGCATTAGTCATGGTTCCTATACTTATTTCATTTGGAGTACCTATGAACATTGCAAAATCTGTCTCTCTTTTCAACAACGGAACAAGTATGATAGGCGCAAGTATTTCTAATTTCAGAAACGGAAGGTTAGATTTGAAATTTAATGTTCCTTTTATTATTTCATCTATCCTTTTTTCTGTAGTAGGAGCTTACATTTCTAAATTCTTCCCTAATCAAATAATCATATTGATTTTTATTGTTTTCCTGATAGTTTCAGGTCTTATATTTTTATTCTTAGGAAAAAAAGATGGTGCAGTTTATAGAGAAGACTCTCCATTTGCTCTGTTATTTTTAGTTGGTTCGTTTGCTGGAATTTTAGCCGGATTAATTGGAATTGGCGGGGGATCTATAATTTCGCCAATAATGCTATTACTTGGTTTCAACCCAAAGAAAACAGCAACAGTTACTGCTTTTGTAATACCATTTTCTTCATTTTCAGCCTTTCTAACATATTGGGCCATGGGCAGTGTCAACTGGACTTTAATAGCGATAGTCTCTGTATTTGGAATTGCTGGTGCATTATTAGGAACATCTTTCATGCACAAACGACTAAATCCTAAAGCAGTGAAAAAGGTATTAGCTTTTATCCTTTTAGGAATGGCTGTAAAAATGATTATTCATATTTGGTAATCATTTTATTCAATCAACAAATAGTACCATCTACCTGAATGCAAACTTGATTTCAAGTAAAAAACATGTAGTAAGTAAAATTATTGTGGATATTATTTTGTCTGAAATATATTCATCGTACATTTGCGATATTAATTTTCAACATTAAAAATGTCACCATTAATAATATTTACTATTGTAGTAACAATAATTTCTTTTTTCGCGGATAAAACAAAAACGATTAAAGGAATAAAGAAAGGCTCAAAGCAATTCTTAAAAATACTTCCTACCCTACTATCAGTAATAATGATAATTAGTGTAATACTGTATTTTTTATCTGATGAATTTTTCATCGAACACTTGGGTGAAGACGCAGGACTAACTGCATATCTATCGGCAGCAACTATTGGATCAATTTCTTTAATTCCTGGATTTATCTCTTACCCATTAGCTGGAATTTTACTAAAATCGGGAGTTAGTTTATCAGTTATAGCTGTTTTTATAACAACTTTAAAAATGGTTGGATTTATGACTATTCCTATTGAAGCAAGATACTTTGGTTTAAAAACTGCTCTAATCAGAAATATTTTAAGTTTTATAGGTGCACTACTCGTGGGACTGATAATGACATTAGTATTAAACAATATCTAAGAAATGGAAGTTTTAAAAAAATATAAGTTTGATTTCTCGGTAATAATCGCATTTACAGCCTTTATCGCATATTCGTATCTACTAGATTTTGCACCAGGGAAAGAAATTATGGTAAATAATTTTTGGGAATTCACTAAAGAGATGATGATTATGCTTCCTGTAATATACATTCTTGTTGGCCTGATTGACGTTTGGGTTTCAAAGGAAAAAGTACAGAAACACATAGGCAAATCATCAGGAGTAAAAGGAATAATTTACGTTATTTTATTTGCATTCATACAAGCGGGACCTCTTTACGGCATATTCCCTGTAACATACCTAATGTGGAAAAAAGGAAGTTCGGCAACTAATATTTTCATATTCTTAGCAGCTACATCAACTGCAAGGTTACCTATGTTAGCTTTCGAAATTGGATTTTTAGGAATCAAATTCTCTTTATTGCGAATATTAATTACACTTCCAATATTCATAGTTATAGGAACAATAATGGGGAAATATTTTGAAAAGAATAATTTAGAAATAAAAGATGTTTAGGTTTTACCCTAACAAAAAAATAAAAAACAGAAATTATGAAAAGAACGCTAGAAGATATTAACTATCAAGAAAACACAGAGCTACTTGCAAAATTTGCAAAAGCTTTAGGACATCCTACTCGTATAGAGATTTTAAAACATTTAGAAAAATCAACTTCGTGTTTTACAGGAGAAATTGTAGATGTTTTTCCATTAGCACAATCAACAGTGTCTCAGCATCTAAAGGAACTTAAAAATGCAGGATTAATTAAAGGGGAATTAAATCCTCCAAAAGTAAAATACTGTATTGACTACGAGAATTGGGAAGTCGCAAAAAAATTGTTCTGTGATTTCTTAGATGTAAAAGAAAAGAAAGCTTGTTCATTGTAATCCATAAAAATGAAACCAAAATTAAAACTACTAGATAGATTCCTTACTCTGTGGATTTTCTTAGCCATGGCAGTGGGTGTTGGATTAGGATACTTTTTTCCAGGAATTGCAAACATTACAGATTCAATGTCGGTTGGAACAACAAATATTCCTCTTGCCATTGGATTAATTTTAATGATGTATCCACCACTTGCAAAAGTTAATTACAATCTTATTCCCAAAATATTTAAAGACACTAAGGTAATGAGCCTGTCTTTAGTACTAAACTGGATAGTTGGCCCTATACTAATGTTTGCTTTAGCAATCATATTCCTTAGAGACGAACCTGGCTACATGTCGGGATTAATCTTAATTGGTCTTGCCCGCTGTATAGCAATGGTATTGGTTTGGAACGATTTGGGAGGTGGTAGCAAAGAATACGGTGCTACACTTGTGGCTCTAAACAGTGTTTTCCAAATAATAACTTATAGTTTCTTCGCGTGGTTATTTATTAGCGTTCTTCCAAAATATTTCGGTATCGAAACATTTGATGTCGATATTTCTATCTACGAAGTGGCTCACTCTGTACTTATTTATCTTGGAATACCTTTCATAATGGGATACTTAAGTAGAACTATTTTAGTGAAGAAAAAAGGTGAAGTTTGGTACAATACCAAGTTTATTCCTAAGATTTCTCCTATTACATTAATTGCACTTTTGGCAACAATAGTTTTAATGTTTAGTCTAAAAGGAGAACTAATAGTAGAAATTCCTTTTGATGTATTGAAAGTTGCAGTACCACTTGTAATATATTTTGTACTAATGTTTTTCGTAAGTTTCTTTACAGGCAAAGCAATGGGAATACCTTACGATAAAAATGCTTCGATAGCATTTACCGCAACAGGAAACAACTTCGAACTTGCTATTGCAGTATCTATAGCCATTTTCGGTCTAAACTCTCAACAAGCATTCACTGGTGTAATAGGTCCTTTGGTAGAAGTCCCAGTTTTAATTGCTCTTGTGAATGTCTCACTTTGGTTGAAGAAAAAGTATTATTAATTTCCTCCCGCAGATTACGCAGATAAACACAGATCACTACCTGTTTAATATAAGTAAATCATAGCAACAACGAGGAAGAACAAAATAATCTGCAGAAATCAGCGAGATCTGCGGGCAAAAACAAAAGAATATGAAAAACTACAGAAAAATATCAGATTTCATAAAAAGCCTAGACATTAACACAATTCCAGAAGAAAGAAAACCTCTTTTGCAGGAATACATAGATTTTATAAAACAAAAGAAATCAGAAAATAAACCAATTCTGATTAATGCAATTTGTACTCACAATTCGCGACGTAGCCACTTGACACAAATTTGGTCGCAAGTAATGGCTCTAGAATTCGGTATTAATAATGTATTTGCATATTCCGGAGGTACCGAAGCAACAGCTATGTACCCGATGGTGCCGCAAGTTTTGTCTAAAACTGGATTTGAGATAGTTAAGCTATCAGAAGAAAACAACCCAGTGTACAGTGTAAAATATGCTGATAACGCTCATCCAATAATTTGTTTTTCTAAAACTTACGACAATCAATTCAATCCGAAGTCGGATTATGTTGCAATAATGACTTGCTCGGATGCAGATGCAAATTGTCCCGTAGTTTTTGGAGCCGAAAAAAGAATAAAACTTACATACAACGATCCTAAGGCCTTCGATAATACTCCACAACAAGAAGAAGGCTACATGGAGAGAAGTACTCAAATAGCGACTGAAATGAAGTATGTTTTTTCTAAAATTTAAAAATAAATGATAAAAAGAATATTTATCCTAATAATTATTGTAATACTACCTGCTACAAATATGAATGCACAACAAAAAACTTTAGAGGAATATCTACTCGAATACAATTACGATTCGAGAAATGATATGAAAATTAATAGCGAACAACTAAAAGAACTTATAATCAAAGACGAAGCAATTTTAGTAGATATTCGTTTCAAAGAAGAATACGACTCATGGAATATGCCTTTTGCTATAAGTATTCCTTTATCTGAATTGCCAAATAGACTAAATGAACTTGACAATTCTAAAATAATTGTAACTGCATGTCCGCATAAGGATAGAGCTATAATAGCAATGACTTATCTTAAAACTAAAGGATATAATGTAAGGTATCTTACTGATGGACTGCTAGGTTTGGCTGAATCATTAAGAGGTGGAAATGCATATAAATTTCAAAACAAAAAGAATGGCAATTAAAAATGTAGGTATTAAAATTTTCGGTGCCGCTTTAGCTATTGGTTTAATTAC
>CAZIYK010000154.1:0-4917 GCA_964543445.1 uncultured Flavobacteriales bacterium | reverse complement strand
GACATTCTTTCGTTGAAGAAATCAGATGATGGTAGTGTTGAAATATTCTTTATAAATTCAGCTTCACTCAACTTTTCTCCTTCTTTCAAAACAATTGGAGAATCAGCTCTATCTACTTTAAAATAAGGAAACTCACGCTTTTTGGCATCGGTAGAAGTACGTGTCTGAATTTGAACTGCTTGTTCGGCAGCTATAACCCCTGTACGTGTCATTACCTTATTCAACCAACTTAGCGAACCATTATTATGAGTTTCTAGAGATTTATTCTCCATCTCATAATCTTTGTAGATAGTAATTCCGTGCTGAATCATTTCGTTTTTGAATGAGTTCTGAGATGCAAATTCAGCAGTCAGCAACTTAATCATGAAATGATTGTATCGGTAATAATAATTTGTTCCTTGAGCTTTGTTCAACATAGAGTTTAAGAACAGAACCATCTTTCTACTCTCTTTTTCTATATCAGCATCAGCAATTTTTTGTAGAGAATTTTTAGCTAACAAAGAAGTTACTTTCGATAATTCTGCTTTGAATAGAGTGTTAGCAATATTCTCTGAAATCATCTTAACCTCTAAATCTTCAAGCTTTTCTATTTCTTTATTGAAGTTTGATGAAACTTCTTTCAGAAGACCTTCGAACTCTGAATCGCCAGCTATAGTGTAATATCTATAAAGGGTTTCTGTTTCGTCTTTTCCTCCAAAAATATATTCATCAACAGCCTCGAATTTAGAATTCAGATTTTTATCGCCAAAAGTTCCCCAAGCATCACCCAAACGGTTTTGCAAATCCCCTTTTAACTCACGAACTCTATCTTTTAGCTTGAGGTCGGCAATAGGTTTCCCTGTAATTGAAATTTGTTTCTCAACAGCCTTAGCAAACAATTCAGACTGAATAGGCTCTTTAGGATCTTGCTCAAATGGTAAGTTGAAGTGCAACAACAATTCTCTAATGAATTTTCTAAGAATAGAGTTGTAACCTTCCAAACGAGCTAAGTCGCCATTTCTATCATTTTCGTTAGCCTCAAGCGTAAGTACTTTCATTTTAGAATCGGAGAATAAAACTCTTTCGAATTCTAATAAAATCTCACTCATGATTAGTACCTCGTCCGGATCGTCGAGAATATAAGGATTTGGTTGGAAATTAACTTTAGAGTCAATAAACTTCAATAAAGTTGGTTTTCCGTAACGTGCTATCACCATGTTGATGTCCATCTTGCGTAAAGCAGGAATAGACTTGTAAATCTGTGGCAATAAGTTTTCGTATAATTTTGTAAATGCTTTTGAGTTTAAGAAATCAGGTAGAGTTGTGTACTGACCGATAGTTTCGTAAAATTCAAAAACAGCATTTTTACTTCCTGTGATAGTGTTTATTGTCAATCCACTTTCGCGAGGAGTAGCACTGTACATCGACTTAATATCAGAAATACGTAGACTAACATTAAGTTTCTTATCTATTTTTTTGATAAGGTTGAAATCGGCAAGGATGTCAGAAATAAATTTATCTTCATCTGCTGAAAAAATCTCATCTAAGATATCAACTGCCTCTTTGTCTTTATTTTCTGGAGCAGTACGCTTAGCGTAAAACTCTTCCCAATAAGACAAGAAAATGTTAAGTCCATTCTCGAATTCTTTGCCAAACGCTTTGTAACTAGCTTCTTTACCTTCGAGATAATCACCAAGTGAAAAACGTACAAATCCTGTATTGTAAGGTATTACAGCTATTCCTCTTTCTTCGGCCAAACGCTTAGAGAACAACTCTAGCTCTTGGTAAGAGAAGAAATCTTTTAGGATAAGATTGAAAAGGTAAGAACCATCAGAATTTAAAATTTCTACATAGTCAGCTCCTCTTTCAGTAATAACTTTTTCTGCTACTTTTTTAGCTAGTTTCAAACGCTTGTTTGATTCTGCACGGAAAGTTTTGTTTACACGGAAACCGTTCAATCCTTTCACCAAATGCTTTGAGTAATAGCTAAAGAAAGCATCTCCCTTGTATTTGAAATCGTCTGGCAATTCCAATACATTTAACTTGTCGAGAGAAAGCAATTCTTCTAACAAGAAAATGTGTAGAGGCGAACCTTCGAACATAGAAGATCGCATTTCCTTAGATTTGCTATTCAAACTAGCTTCATACTTAGCATTTTCGCTAAAAATATATTGTTCTAATTGTTTCTTGATTTTAGAACGAGATGCATTTTTTGGAAGACTGTCTTCCATTACATCTTTAATTTTCTTTGCACGCTGAGCAACTTCCAATACATTGTTTAGCAGATACAACGAATTTGTATTTCCTTTCTCAGTGCTGTATTGCTTAGTTGCAAAATCTACAACAGCCTTACAATTTGGCGATGCAATTAACGAACCTAATCTATCTCCTGTAGCACCAAGGTTTTTAGTAGTAGAAAGAGATGAAACCATAGAAATCTTAGAATAAGTTCCTATGTTGTTCATAATATATCGAGATATTGTACGCCATTTTGGCTCCTCTACATCCTCTATTTTTACAGCATCGTTGTAAGCCTCATCCAAGAACAATGTAATTTTACTATTGTTAAGGAATTTTAGGAACTTGATTAGATCTTCGTTGTTGAAATCAGTTAATCCAGTTGGATTTGATGGATCGTTAATTACCAATGTTGAATTCTCACAGAATCTATCCCAAAGTCTGCCACTCTCGTCGAATAATGCAAAAGTAACTTTGATATTTTCTAGTTTTTTCAATAAACGCAAGTAGTCAACACGACCATCGTCCTTAAGTTCTATATCGATATCAAAAGGATTTAAATCGAATCTATCGTAAGGGAACAAATCTTTGTACTCCCATGATGCTTCTTCGTTGAAGAAAATAAATGGATTTGGTTGTCTATCGTTGTAGAACAATAAATCGCGAATTATCATCTGAACATCATCACCTACCGATGTGTGGTTTAGATTCCCAAGCCCAGAGATAAATTCTTTAACTATATCTTGATCTTTTTTAGATAACGATTGATATTTTTCGTTGATACCGAGATCGATAAGGAAGTTTTGGAAACGTCCTTTGTTGTCAGCCTCATTTTCAACTTTTGTTAGGTACTGCTTGTACTTTTCTAAGAAAAGATTAATACCGAAACTCTTGTGGAAATAATTCTGAAGAGTACGCTCGTAGTTAGTTGGAATAATATCCAAAATAACTCTACATCTATTTACAAGTTCGTTATCTACAGTTTGTAACTTTCTATTAATTAAATACTCACCGTAAGTTTTAATCTGATTTCTACCTCCACCTTCAACTACTGTTGCAATATGTACAGCATCGTTGTTTGAGTAGAAATATGCCTTTGTTCTCTGCTCGAATTCAGCAATTAAATCTTTGTTTAACTTGAGGTGTTTCTTTGAATCTTTTACAGTCTCTACCAACTCTATGTAAGCACCAAGTTTTGATAAAGTGTATTTGTCTTTTATAATCTGACGAGCAAAATTATCGAACTTAAACAATGCTAATTCCTGTTTTTTATCTTCAGGATCGGCATTTTGTTCTTTCTTTAATTTTACTAATTCTTGTTCGTAATCAGCTATTTTCTCAACAATCTTTGTACGGAAATGAGCCAAACTATCGCCGTTAACCTTGTCTAAAATCAAACGTAAGTTAGCCTGACTATTTGCTAAAGCTCCAAGTTTCTTATTATGAACTTTATTTAACGTATTTATAATATCGTTGTGAAGAGAGAAAACCAACGATGTGTTTGTGCTACGCGAAGCATCGGAATCATCAACAAAAATAATGCGTGACAACAATGGGAACCAACGGTATTTGTTGAAATAGTTGCGACGCATACTTCTAACCTTAACTACAAATACAGATGTAGAATCATCAGCAATTTGATCGTAAATTCTTTGTTCGCTGTCTTTATCGATAACATCTCCCCACTCTAAAACACGTACTGCATTTTTAGAGAAAACTTCACCAGCTACAAGTTTAACAACTGTATCGGCAGAACCAGAAACAACAGTTCTTATAAATCCGTTAAGACCTTTAAAGTTGATTGTAGATTCACTACGATTTAAAAAACTCTCTTTCTCCGCTTTAGTTGTGTAGTGAGTACTTTGGTTTACCATTTGGTCTAGTACATCCAAAAAGTAATTCCATTGAGCTTCCTCAATATCACCACTTACACCTATTACATCGCGATATTTACGCAATTCCGAAACTTTATCTCCTAGAAAAGTGTCGTAAAGAAAATCAAGAGTGTTTTCTGTTACAGGAGGCGTACCAATTGAAAAATTTGGGGCATTAAGAATACGTTTTACTTCTTTTTTAGTTTCGCCAGCAACCAATTCCTGATCTATCATCGTATTCAAACGATTCTGAAACTGACTACGTTTGCCATTGTAAATAAATGCTTTTGAATCTTCTTGAGGATAAATCATCAACTGAACATCGATGTAGCCTGGAATTGCCTCTTTTAATTCAAGAACATACTTGTTTATTTCCAACTTCTGACGAGCAGGATCAACAGGCTCTTCGTAACAAAGACGAACAAAACTTTTTAAACTTTCAAAAACTCTGTTTGGCAAGAAACTCTCCGCTCTCTCTCCTAACGAAGCATAGAGATTAACAAAGCCTTTAGCTTCGCTATTCAATTGCACTTTTGGTTCTCCTTCTAGTAACATATAATTTTTGTTTCTAAATTTTCTGAATTAGTGTTCGTGATAAATAGATGTAAAATCCTTTAAAACGAACATGTCAAATATATTTATTTCTGAAAGCACTCACTTAAGCACTATGCCTCAGTTGGTAGTTTTTAAATGAAAAATGATTTTAATTTAAAATCATATATAGGTATTTGATTGCAAATCGCAAGCAATAACAGATATACTTGTCGTAACACCTTTAATAATAACAGTTTTAGACGTATTAGCACCTATTCCTAAACAAAGGCAA
>CAZIYK010000153.1:0-4929 GCA_964543445.1 uncultured Flavobacteriales bacterium | reverse complement strand
CTATTTTGATCGTCTATTGTAAGATTATTATTAGCATCTATCTCTTTCTGAGGAATAGGTAAACAGAATCTGTGAGAAACACTATTCTTTTGTAACACATATTTAGTACCTCCTATTCTTGTAAAATCAGACCACTGATCTCTCTGCGATGGCTCTCTATCTAAATCTAAATCTAGACGCTTAAGGTCAAAGAATCTTCTTCCTTCGAAGAACAGCTCTTTTCTACGCTCAAGTAATATCTCGTTAATTAGATCTTGCCCCGTTGCAGTAACAGCTGTAATGGTACTATCTGCTCTACTCTGAATTTTTAATAACGCTTCTTGTGCAGCACCGAAATTTCCTAAACGAGCTTCTGCTTCAGCTTCAATCAAATACATTTCGCTAGCTCTAATTCTTGAGAAATCTCCTGTTCCTACATTTAGAGGATCTCTACTCTGCCATTTTGTAGTTAAACAACCTTCTTCTGTTTTAAAACGAGAATAACTTGGAGTAATACCATCTTCTTCAAATATCACAGTACCATCTGTAATTCTTCTGTTCACTGGGAACATCTTCTTTCTAAAGTCTGTATCCTTAAACTTCTTAATAAAATCAGTAGTTACTCTCATAGTATTATATCCTAAAACAGGATTAACACCCATAGCTCCTAAAAATACATCATTTACATCGATAACACCATCTTGGTTAGTATCATCATAATAAATATCACCGAACGAATATGTGAATGAAGGAATACTCATATAAATATTAGTTTTTTCATCCGCATATTTTTGAGTCCATATATCCTCACTACTCACATTATTAAAACCACTCAAATAAGTATTTTCATCTATCAAAGTAAATCCTTCGTAAGCTTTTTTAGCATATTTAGATGCATTTTCCCAATCGCCCATTGTTAAATAAACTCTTGCTTGTAAAGCTGCTACACCATGCAAATCTAAAGCTCCTTTATAATCAGACTCTTTTATTCCTTTTTCTGCCTCTGATAAATCTGCTACTATCTGCTTATAAACGTCACCTACTGAAGCACGAGGAAGATCATATCCATCTAACTCATTTACAGTTGTTACTAATATCACTCCCTTTCCGTTAGGATCATCAGTATAAGCTGTTTCACCAAACCACTGAACAAGCTTGAAATAAGCATATGCTCTTAAAGCTAAAGCTTGTGATTTTAAATCTGCTTTTATTGATTCATCACCATCTACATTATCTATATTCTCAATAAATAAATTAGCATTTGATACAACTTGATAGTTTATTGCCCAATATTTCTCAACAAAGAAATCTGTAGTTGGGAAATTGTAGTGATACGGATCTATATATCCATCGAAGTTATCTTTTGATACAACAACTGCGTCATCACCCATAAGCATTGGGTTGAATATTCCTGTTGCTCCTTCGCCATCTGGCTTATTCAACAAAGAATAAATACCTGTTAAGTGAATTTTTGCAGCATCCAAGTCTGAGAATATCATATCTTCACTTGGTCTATCTGTAGGTTCGTGCTCTAATATCTCTTTCGAACAACTACTTGCAAGAAGAGTTATGAATGCAAACCCTATTATTTGAAATATTTTTTTCATATCTAAGTATATTTTTTATTAGAAATTAAGTTTTACACCCATCACTAATGAACTAGGGTTCGGTGTTACATAACCTGTTTGTCCTGTTAATCCTACTTCAGGATCGAAACCTTTAAATCCTTTGTCTTTTACCCAAACAAATAAGTTGTTTCCTGATATATAAGTTGACATGCTAGTCATTCCTAATTTCTTAGCAAAACTTGTAGGTATCTGGTAAGCCAATGTAACTGCCTTAAGCTTTACATATGTAGCATCGTATAAGTATCTAGTTGACATCATGTTTGAACTAGTCTTATCCATTACATTAAAACGAGGTACATCAGTTACATCTCCTGGATTCTTCCATGCATTCTTAGCTTCATCAATCATTTGGTATCCTACTTTATTACCATCATTCATTAAATCCATTTCTACAAAATCAAGAATCTTTCCTCCATTACTAAAGAAAACGTTTGCATTTAATGAGAATCCTTTATAAGTGAATGTATTGTTAAATCCACCGTAACCATCAGGTTGAGAACTACCAACTACATATCTAGTTGCTTCGTTATAATCTTTTGTAGGCTCTCTATCTCCTGTTGGTTTTCCATCTCCGTCAAGAACATCCTTATACCACATTGCTAAACCATCATTCTTATCTACACCTGCATAATCTCTCAAATAGAAATCGTAAACACTTCCACCTTCTTTCCAAATTTTAGTATGTAATACATCTTCTCCTGTAGGTAGGTAAGTAATAACGTTTTTATTGATTGTATAATTTATTCCCATATCCCATGCGAAATCTCCAACTTTCATAAGTCTGTAATCAAGAGTAATCTCTATACCACTGTTTTTAAGAGAAGCTGAATTCCTTGTTACAGAATCAAATCCTGAAGACATTGATATTGGAACATTGTACAATAGATCATCCGTTTTTCTGTTGTAATACTCAATCGTACCTGACAATCTATGTGCAAACATTGCAAAATCTACTCCGAATGTAGCCGACTTACTAGTTTCCCAAGACAATTCCTTATTACCTGGACGATACAAAATAACACCTGGATTTCCATCATAATCAGCATCTTGGAAATTTGCTAAATAAGCAAACATTCCTATTTGGTCGTTACCTGAAGTACCGTAACTAGCTCTTAATTTAAGGTTATCAAGCCACGTTGCATTATTCATGAATTCTTCTTCTGATAATCTCCATGAAGCACCAAGTGAATAGAATGTTCCGAATCTTTTATTCTCACCAAATCTACTTGAACCATCTCGTCTAATAGATGCAGAGAAATAGTATCTATCGTGATAATCATAGTTAACTCTACCTAAATATGAAAGCATAGACCATTTAGACTCTGATGAACTTGCTCCTACTGGAGTTGTTGCATTTCCTAATTCTGGTAATACTACATCTGCATATACTGCATAGCTTGTAGCCTCAGCATAATTAGTATTTGTTTGATTTTGAGAAGCTTCAAAACCTGCTAAAACTTCAAATTTATGATCTCCAAACGCTTTCTTATAGTTAAATCTATTAGATGTAGTAATCAAAGAATTCCAAGTTCCACTTGATGATCCTCTACCTCCTACAGCTGATCCATCACCATGGAAAGGATTGTCAAAAGAAAAACTCTTAAGTGTATTGAAATCTACTGAGTTGTCTGTTCTGAAACTTAATCCATTTAATAAGAATCCAAGATCTACGTTTAAATACATATTAGATAACAAACGATAAACTTTACTAGAAGCAATATCATTCTCTATTGTAAACAATGGGTTATAATCTCTACTTACTGGGTTATTGAAGTTATAAATAGGTTTTCCATTCTCATCATACTGCACATTTCCTTCGCTATCTATCTCATATACTGATACTGCATTTGGGTAAAGCAAAGCATTACGAGTTGGAGCAGCTCCTGAACTTCCACGTGCTCCACTCTCTCTATCTGTGTAGTAGAATGAAGAGTTTGTACCTAACGTTATTCTTTTAGTAAGTTTTGTATTCAAATTCAATCTGAAATTGTATCTAGTAAAATTCGCTCCTTTTACAATTCCTTCTGTGTCAGCATATCCAAGAGATATGAAATAGTTTGTATTTTCTGTTCCTCCTGAAGCACTTACATTGTATTCTTGAGTTTTTCCTGTTCTAAAAACCTCATCTACCCAATCAGTATTAGTAATAATACGAGCTCCATCTACTACATTACCATTATCGTCTAATGGATTTATCATGTTATAAGGATTATTACCAGACAACACTTGAAGCACATAAGCGTTTGATTGATCCATAGGAACTCCTTCACTACGGAAATAATCATAATAATGCTTGTAATGATCAGCAGAACTCATAAGATTGTAACCTCTGTTAGGTAATTGATAAACACCAAACTTAGTATCAAGACTAATATTTACCGATCCTTTTTTACCTGTTTTAGTAGTAATAAGAATAACCCCATTGGCTGCTCTAGCTCCATATATTGCTGTAGCAGAAGCATCTTTCAATACTGTCATACTTGCAATGTCATTTGGATTTATTGAAGTGATACCTCCACTTACAATAGCACCATCAATAACATAAAGAGGAGCACTATTAGTTTTCATAGAACCAATACCTCTAATTCTCATTGTACTTCCTGACCCTGGATCTCCATTAGCACTTGTAATTTGCAATCCTGCAGATTGACCTTGTAATGCATCGGTAATAGTAGGCACAGCTACTGCTGCAATATCTGTTCCTTTTACCTGAGTTGCAGAACCTGTAAACGATTCTTTATTTACTTTACCGTATCCTACTACGATAACTTCGTCTAGTGCCTTAGTATCAGGTACTAGTTTTACTATATAAGATGTGTTTTCTCCTACATTTAACTCAACAGTTAAATATCCAATAAAACCAATCTCAATAACATCTCCTTCTGATGCTTGGATAGCAAAATTACCCTCGAAATCTGTTGTTGTTCCAACAGACTTTCCTTTAACAATTACACTTGCTCCTGGTAGCTCTAAATTATTCTCGTCTAACACAACCCCTGAAATCTCTTTCGATTGTGCAAAAGCAATATTTCCTACCAATAAGAAAACAAATGTAAGCAGTTGTAAAAATCTACTTCTCATACTTTATTTTTTAAGTTGTTAATTGTGATGACACAAAAGTAGAAATACAAATCACCTATATATTATGCATACATAGGTTTAACACATCTTTAACAGCACAAGTTTCAAACTAAAAGCAGATTCCTTATACCTGATTACAACTGCACGAAAAACAACCCTTTTCACGTACAACTAAACTCTTTCATCCGTTTTTTTTGAGGGTTATCATATCTATTATAACAATCTGTTAACAAAAAAAACG